>JABLXG010000007.1 GCA_013178165.1 Anaerolineae bacterium | reverse complement strand
ACCTGCTCAAACAGGATAAATCCGTCAAAGTGGGTATCGCGGCCAAACGCAAGATGGCCGGCTGGGACAATGACTATCTATTCCGCGTGCTATGCCCAGATTAGAGAAGCACATGCGATTGCCCTAGTTAGACTCACCATTTGCCCTGTTCAAGATATCGAGTCGTGTTACAATAGAACGTTAGTGCTATGCGATTCTTCGGGGGCGACAGGGCGGGTGGCAACATGCAGGACAAGATCATCGTGCGCGGCGCGCGCGAGCACAACCTCAAGAATATTGACGTAGATATTCCCCGTGACAAACTGGTTGTCATTACCGGCCTTTCTGGCTCCGGCAAGTCCTCCCTGGCCTTCGATACGATCTTCGCCGAGGGTCAGCGACGTTATGTGGAAAGTCTGAGCGCCTACGCCCGCCAGTTCCTGGGCCAGATGGAAAAGCCCGATGTCGACCAGATCGAGGGCCTCAGCCCGGCGGTATCGATCGACCAGAAGGGTGTCAGCGCTAACCCGCGCTCGACTGTCGGGACAGTCACCGAAATCTACGACTACCTCCGTCTGTTGTACGCCCGTATTGGCATCCCCCACTGCCCGGTTTGCGGTCAGGAAGTGGTGGCCCAGAGCGCTGAGCAAATCGTCGATCGTGTTCTGGCGCTGCCGCCTGACCGCCGTATCCAGATCCTGGCGCCGGTGATCAAGAACCGCAAAGGGCGCCATGAGCGCGTTTTTGAGGATATCCGCAAGGCCGGATTTGTCCGTGTGCGGGTGAACGGGGAAATCCATGACGTCAATGAAGACATCGATCTGGATCGCTACAAGAACCATTCGATCGATGTCGTGGTGGACCGCCTGATCACCCGCCGTTTTGACGATCCAGAGTCGGAAGAGGCCCTCGCCGCCCGGAGTCGCCTGACCGATGCAATCGAGACAGCGCTCAAGCATGGCGAAGGTGTGGTCATCATCAACGATGTGACTGATCCGGCTAACCCGGTGGATACCCTCTACAGCGAACATCTGGCCTGTGTCAACGGCCATGGCAGCCTGCCGGAGATGGAACCGCGCACCTTCAGCTTCAACAGCCCTAACGGGGCCTGTGTAGAGTGCCAGGGACTGGGAATGCGGCTGGAGTTCGACCCGGATCGGATCGTCCCTAACGGCGATATGTCGCTGGCGGATGGGGCGATTCAGGCTCCTGGCTGGAGCAGTACCGATAGCTATACGGTGCGCTGGATGCTGGAAGCTCTGGTCCAGCTTGGCGTGCCAGTCAAGCGCCCCTGGCGAGAACTGACCGAAGAGCAGCGCAACATTGTGATGTATGGCTCGCCAACGCGCCCGGTGCGGCGCTCCTTCACCACAGCTCAGGGCTATACACGGGAGTATCATGGCCGCTGGGAGGGTGTGATCAAGACGCTGCAACGCCGCTATGACGAGACCACCTCCGACTACATGCGCGCTGCATATGAGGCGCTGATGTCTGGCGTGAAGTGCCCGGCCTGCCAGGGCAAGCGACTGCGTCCGGAGGCGCTGGCGGTCACAGTGGACGGTCGTAGTATCGTCGAGGTGACGCAGATGACCGTTAAGAACCTGCTGCCCTGGGTGCAGGCGCTGCGGGGGACAAATGGCCAGCCGCCACGGTTGAACGATCTGGAACTGCGCATTGCTGCCCAGATTCTCAAGGAGATTGAGTCGCGGGTTGGCTTTCTGGTCGATGTCGGCCTGGACTACCTGACTCTCTCGCGGGCTTCAGGCACGCTCAGCGGCGGGGAGGCGCAGCGCATCCGCCTGGCGACACAGATCGGCAGCCGCCTGACTGGCGTGCTCTATGTGCTGGATGAGCCAACGATCGGCCTGCATCAGCGCGACAACCTGCGCCTGATCCGCACGCTGGAGGAGATGCGCGATCTGGGCAATACCCTGCTGGTGGTTGAGCATGACGATGAGACTATCCGCCACGCTGACTGGATCATCGATCTGGGGCCGGGGGCGGGTGAGCATGGCGGGCAGGTGGTGGCTCAGGGCACGCTGGAGCAGATTCTGCAGGACCCCAACAGCCTGACCGGCGCGTATCTTTCCGGGCGCAAATGCGTTCCTGTGCCTGCTCAGCGGCGGAAGGGGCTTGGCAGCCGGATCACGATTCGCGGCGCACGGGAGAACAACCTCAAGAACATCGATGTGGATATCCCGCTGGGTCAGCTGGTCTGTGTGACCGGCGTCAGCGGCAGCGGCAAGAGCACGCTGGTGGTGGAGATTCTGTACAAGCGGTTAGCCCAGGTGTTGCATGGCAGCCGGGAACGGCCCGGTGACCATGACACGATCGAGGGTCTGGAGCAGATCGACAAGGTTATCAATATTGACCAGAGTCCGATCGGGCGGACACCGCGCAGCAACCCGGCCACTTATACCAAGATGTTCGATGCGATCCGGGCCTTGTACGCCGAGTTGCCGGAGAGCAAGGTACGCGGCTATACGCCGGGGCGCTTTAGCTTCAACGTCAAGGGCGGGCGGTGTGAGAATTGCCAGGGGCAGGGCCAGTTGCTGATCAGCATGCAGTTCCTGCCGGATATCTACGTGCCCTGCGATGTCTGCCACGGGACGCGCTACAACCGGGAGACGTTGCAGGTCCAGTACAAGGGTAAGAACATCGCCGAAGTGCTGGACATGACCGTCAGTGAAGGGCTGGAATTCTTCGAGAACATCCCGGCGATTGTCAGTAAACTGCGCACGCTCAAAGCGGTCGGGCTGGGCTACATCCGTATCGGCCAACCGGCCACAACGCTTAGCGGCGGCGAGGCCCAGCGCGTCAAACTGAGCCGCGAACTGAGCAAACGGGCCACCGGCCGGACGCTCTATGTGCTGGACGAGCCATCGGTAGGGTTGCACGCGGCGGATGTGGCCCGATTGATCAAGGTTCTGCAGCGGCTGGTTGACCAGGGTAACACCGTGGTGGTGATTGAGCATAACCCCGACATCATCAAGGTCGCCGATTACCTGATTGACCTGGGGCCGGAGGGCGGCGACGACGGTGGCGAGATTGTGGCGCAGGGGACGCCGGAGCAGGTGGCGGCCAACGAGCACAGCTATACCGGCCAGTTCCTGCGGGAGTATCTCAACGGACGTGGCGGCGACTGCCCGGCTGATTGATCACCTCTGAAAAGCATAACGCGGCGCTGCCTGCCGATCCGGTTCGCCGGGCCAGGGCAGGGGCGCCGCGTTGCCTTTGATGGGGCGGGCGCCTTCAATCCAGATCGACGTAAGATAGTTCTTCAGTGGTGGCGACGCGGTGCCCGTAGGTGCCGATCGGTGCGGTGGCTGGCTCCGGAGATGGGATACTGCGCACCGAGGAGGCCCGCGATCGGTCGCTGTACTCGCGGCGGGGGGCGCCGCCGGGCAGGGCGCTCGTCCGTGCTGCTTCGACTGGCCTGGCGGCGCCGTCAACCGTGCGGCCGCTGCTCGCCGGGCTGAAGAGGCGATCGCCGCTGCTGGCGAGGCTGGCGATCAGGGCGATGCGGGTCAGCCAGACCAGCGCGGCGATCAGGATTGGCGCCGTGCGTAGAAGCTGGGCGCGGGTGATCACCTCGTTGCCGAGGGCCGGGTTCTCGCTGAGCGTGCTGGTGATAGCCCACCAGGTCATAATGGCGTTCATCGCTGCGCCCAGGAACCAGGCCGTTGTCAGCAGCCAGACGGTCCGCGGCTCGCGACGCCAGTCCGTCCCCGGCGTGAACAGCCGCGAGAGGCCGGCAAAATCAATGGCGCAGAAGGCCAGCGCCAGGATGGTCGCCCAGTTCAGTGCGCCCAGCGCCTGATGGTCGCCAAAGAAACTCTGCAGGGCGTATTCAGTCGTTGCGAAGTTGAACAGCTCAAAAGCTGCTAGCGCCAGGGGCAGAACAAGAAACCCGCCCAGCCCGCGCCGGAACCGGATTCTATGACGCGCAATGGGAATAGCCATCGGTCACCTCAATAGAACTTATGTTCTAATCTGTGTTCATTATAGGACGATTGCAGGCCAGCTGTCAACGGGATTGTCGGTTGCCACCGGGTAATGGGCTATAATTAGCCTTCCAGGGAGCGTTGGCTGGCTGGGGCAAGAGGGAGAGCATGAGTTTTCGCAAATTCGTTGATGTGCTTTTGGGGTTGGACAGAACAGCGCCTGCGCCAGCGACCGACCTGCAGCGCTGGCAAAACATCCTGCTGAATGGCACCCGCCAGCGCCAGCAGGGACAATATGAGGAAGCCAGGCGGACATTCGAGGCTGTGCTGGAAGAAGCGCGCGCCGCTGGCAATCGCATAGCCGAAGCAACTGCCCTCGGTCATCTCGGTGTATTGCATACGGAGCGCAAACAGTGGGCGGCGGCGGAGCAGGCGCTTGAGCAGGCGCTGGCCATCGCCCGCGAGCAGGGCAATGCCGTCCTGCTGGCAGCGGTGCTTAACGACCGGGCGCATTTTTTGCAGGCAAAGGGGGAGCGCCGGGCGGCTCAGGAAGTCTTCGAAGAGGCGTTAAGTTATGCCCGTCAGGGCACTGACTCACACCTGACCGCCCACATTCTGGCTGATTTGAGTGACCTTTACCTGGAAGACAACAGCGCTAGCTACGCCTACCGCCTGCTTGAAGAGGCTAACCAGCTCACCGGGCACCAGTTGCCGGCGCTTGTGGGGCGGCTGGGTAAGGCGGCGCTGGCCGTGGGGCGCGAAGTGGAAGGCCATCGCTGGATCGTCCAGGCATTGCGCCTGTCCCACGCGCTTGGCAATGCCGAGCAGGAAGTCCAATGGGCCATGGTGCTGGCTCAGCGCTACGTCGGCCAGGGGCGACTGGACGAAGCTGAGCGCTTGTACCAGCGCGCCGCTGCTCTGCTCAAGTCCGGCCTGCGCCTGAAGCCGGCGGAATATGTGCGTTACCTGCTGCAGCGCGCCGATATCAGCTATCAGATTGGCCGCTATGAAGATGCCATCCGCTTTGCCGAGCAGGCCATCCCACAGGCCGAGGACCTTGGCCTGGTAGCGCAGATCACACGCGCTCATGGCTTGCTGGGCATGGCCTGCCGCGCGCTGGGAAAGCATGATCTGGCGATCGGCCACCTGCAGACCGGGCTCAGTTACCTGCCACAGAAAACACCGCTGGACGACCGCTTTGAGCTTCAGCTTGAACTGGCACGGGTGCAGCAGGAAGTTGCGCCGGAGGAAGCGCTGGCAACATACCGCGCTGTTGCCAGCGAGGCGCGGAGCGCCGGGGCAAAGGCGGTCCTGGCCCGCACGCTGACTTACCTGGGGCGGCTGGAGCATCAGCATGGAGAGGTGCAGGCCGCCCTTGAGGCCTGGCGGGAAGCTGCAGCTCTGTTCGAGGAACTGAGCGATGCACATTATCTGGCACCGCTGCTGTGTGACATCGCCAACCTGCTCAAAGATCGCGGCGATACCAAACAGGCGTTGACGCTCTATGAACAGGCACTGGTCGCCCTGAATCATGTCAAGCATGCCCCCACACGCGGGCTGGTGCTTTCCAATGTCGCCAATATGTACGCGGAAACCGGAGATGTCGAGACCGCTGAGGCGTTTTACCAGGAAGCGATCGCGATCGCCCGGGCTTCCGGCGACCGTATGGCGGAGAGTCTACGGTTGGGCAACCTGGGCTGGTTCTACATGCTCACTGGCCGCCTGCAGGATGCACAGAGCGCGTTGGAACGGGCCTTGCAGATCAGCGAGTCGCTGGGTGTTCCTCTGGTGCAGGCTGTTCAGCGCAACAACCTGGCCCTGACCTGCGCCCGGCTGGGCGACTTCGCCGCTGCAGAACGGAATCACCAGCAGGCGCTGCGCAGCCTGGAAGGACTGGGGGAAAGCCGCTGGGAAGCCGTCCTGCACAGCGACCTGGGTGAGACGCTGGCCCGCCAGCGTAAGTTCCGGGAGGCGCAGACTCATTACGAACTGGCCCTCAACCTGAGCCGGGAAGCCGGGGATAGCGCCACGCAGGCGCGCACGCTGTGGCGGCTGGGCGATCTGCAGCGCGAAATGGGGGAGGCCGCCGCCGCTGAGGCCAGCTACGAACAGGCCGCGCTCAGCGCCCAGGCGATTGGCGCCCGGCGCGATCTGGCTCATGCCTATCTGGGGCATGGCCTGTTGGCGCTTTCCCGCCAGCAGCATGGCCGGGCACGCAAACTGCTACAGGAATCGGTTCGTCTGTTTGGCATCCTTCACGCGCCGGAGCAGAAGATCGCGGAGCAGGCGTACAGCCGACTTGTCTGAGCCGGTGATGCCATGGGTGGATGGGCGCAACGTGTCAAGGAACAGGCCGCCGGACTGGGCTTCAACCTGGTGGGAATCACCCCTGCTGTTCCCTCTCCACAACTCGAAACCTACCTGCGCTGGATTGAGGCCGGTTATCACGGCACGATGGGCTATATGGCCCGCCCTGACCGTGTACTCCGCCGCCGCGATCTGACTGCGATCCTGCCCGGTGCGCGGTCGTTGATCGTGGTCGGCCTGGATTATCATACTGTTTTGCCGGCGGAGATTCTGGCTGATCCCGCGCGCGGACGGATTTCCAGTTACGCCTGGGGAGCGGACTACCACGACATCATGACCTCGCGCCTGCAGGCGCTGGCCGACTGGCTGCGGGCGGAGACACGGGCGGAGATCGCCTGCCGCGTGTATGTAGACACCGGGGCCATTCTGGAGCGCAGTTATGGCGTTCAGGCCGGGCTGGGCTTCACCGGCAAGAATACGATGCTGATTCATCCTCGCCGCGGATCGTACTTCTTCCTCGGCGAGATCATCACCACGCTGGCCTTTGACGACTACGACGAGCCGTATCCTGCACCGGAACAGGGCGGTATTGGCTGCGGGCGGTGTACCCGCTGCCTGACCGCCTGCCCGACCCAGGCCTTTCCCGCACCGCGTCTGCTGGACGCCCGGCGTTGCATCAGCTACCTGACGATCGAGTACAGGGGGGCGATCCCGGTCGATTTGCGTCCGCTGCTGGGCAACTGGGTCTACGGCTGTGATGTCTGCCAGGAAGTTTGCCCGTTCAACCGTTTCGCGTTGGAGACCGCAGAACGGGCCTTTTTGCCGGTGAGTATTGACCGGGCAGCTCCGCCGCTGGTCGATCTGCTGGTCTTGACGGGGGAAACGTTCGCCCAGCGTTTTGCCGGATCGCCTATCCTGCGCATCGGGCGGGACCGGCTGGTGCGCAATGCGTGTGTGGCGGCGAGCAACTGGCGTAGCGCGGACGCTGTTCCGCTGCTGGAGCGGTTGCTGAGTGACGAATCGGCGCTGGTGCGCGAACATGCTGCCTGGGCGCTGGCGCGGAGCACCTGACCGGAGCCACACAGGCGATACACACTTCGCATTGCAGAGGTAGAGGAGAGATCCATGAGCAAGCATCCGGCAAATCTGCTATTGCGCTTTCTATTGGAACTGGCCGCGCTGGCCGGGATGGGTGTCTGGGGTTGGACGACGCAGGAAGGGGCCTGGCGTGCGATTTTGGGGCTAGGCGTACCGCTCATCGCCGCTGCGTTGTGGGGCGTCTTCCGCGTGCCGGGCGATCCAAAAGCAGCACCGGTCGCTGTTAGTGGCCGGGTGCGGCTGCTATTGGAAGCGCTTTTCTTCGCTGGTGGGGTGGGATCGCTGGTCGCTGCCGGGCAACCAGTAGCGGCGGGCGCGCTCGGCGCACTGGTAGTCCTGCACTATCTGGTGTCCTACGATCGCGTCCGCTGGCTGCTATCGCAGCGATGACATTCATGGCCAGCGTAGAGAATCAGGCTCAGTTTGACGCTGGATCACCCCTGCCTTTTCCGGTATAGTAAGGCGCTGCTGTGAACCTGGGGGGCTTGAAGAGGAAAGCTGCTGGATGAAACGAATCATTTCGCTGTTGCTGCTGGCGTTGCTGGGATGGGTGATGATGCTTGGCGGGGGCGCTGCACCACTGGCTGCCGGGCCGGTCATCACCGGCACGCCGCCGCTGACCAACACGCCCAGCCCGACGCCGACCGCCAGCAATACCCCCATCCCGACCAATACCCCTACCTTCACGCCGACATACACGCCGAGCGTCACCCCGACGCCTTCGGATACGCCGACGCCAACATTCACCCCGACCATCACGCCAACGCCCACTGCGACGCCGATCGGCCCGTACAGCTACCCGGAGGGCATCAATCCGTTGACCGGCCTGCCATACCCGGATGAGGCCTCGATGGCCCGCCGTCCTCTGATCGTCAAAATCTCCAACTGGCCGCCGGTGGTGCGTCCCCAGAGCGGTCTGAGTCTGGCTGACATTGTGTTTGAGTACGAGGCGGAAGGTGGGGTGACCCGTTTCGCCGCTATCTTCCGCAGCCATAGCGCCACGCACGTTGGCTCGGTCCGCAGCGGGCGGTTGATCGACCTGGAACTTGTGCCGATGTTCCGCGCCCTGTTTGCTTACAGCGGCTCCAGCGACCCGATCCGGCAGATGATCCTGAACGCGGAATGGCGCTGGCGGGTCTTCTCCCCGCATCTGGGCGACAATGAGCCGATGTTCGCCCGCTTCCCGGAGGAAGGGCTGGCCTTTGAGCACACACTCTTCGCCAACCTGGACGAGATCTGGAAGAAGGCTGATGAGCGCGGCGTCAACACGGGGATGCTGGTGCGCGGCCTGGCCTTCCGCGAGGAGCCGGTGGAGGGTGGTTCGCCCGCCAACCAGGTGTTCATCGACTGGTGGGGGGAGACGGACGTGACCTGGCAGTACAACGCTGAAGATGGTTACTACTACCGCTGGAATTCCGGTGTGCCGCATCTCGACAAGCTGACCGGTGAGCAACTCCGCGCCAACAATGTGGTGGTGCTGGCCGTGCCCCACGCCGAGCGCCCCGACCTCTTTGAGCCGGAAAGCAAAGCCAACTCGCTGGAAATCCAGCTCTGGGACGTTGGGCAGGCGTACATCTTCCGTGATGGTCTGGTCTACCAGGGCTGGTGGCAGCGCCACGCCCGCGACGAGAGCATGGGCTTGCAGCTCACCTGGGGCGATAACACGCCGATTCCACTGCACCCCGGCACCACCTGGTTCGAGATTGTCCGGGAGGGGATGCCGGGCGTGTTCATCAGTCAGGAACTGGGCGACATGAACGCTACCGCGACTGTAGCCGCGCCAAAGCTGTGGACTCCGACTCCTGCCCCGCAGGGCGGTTGAACTGGCGGATCAAAATGCGTAGACGACAACGCCCGGCAAATACCTTGCCGGGCGTTGTTGTGCCTTACTGGATGATCAGCGTGCAACGGTAGGTGGTCATGTCCGGGCCGTAGGTATCCGGCTGGCCGTCGCCGTTGTTGTCCAGGCCGTCACTGACCGGGCGGTTGAACATCTGCGACCACTCGATGACGTGCGTTCCAGTGGCGACCGGCCCCATATCAAAGCTCCAGAACACCCGCCAGGTGCCGGTGGCTTCGTGGTAGAACGGCTCGCCCCGGTAGGCGCTGTATGTGCTGATCAGGCGCCCGTCAAAACTCACGATCTGGATCACGTTGCTGAGATAATCGTCAATCAGCGCGCGGGTGGCTGCTTCCCAGCCCTGAGTAAGGACGATGGACTGGCCGACATGGCCGTAGAATGGGCCGATGCCAAAGTAATCGCAACCCGGCGGGACGAACAGTCTGTCGTCCTGCGCGCTCGGCACACCCTCAACGACCGGCAGACGAGCCGCGTCGCCGTCCAGGGTGACCAGATACGCCGCCAGCCAGGCTGTCCCACCGTCAGCTAAAGTCACCTGGAACCACCCGCTGTCGGCTGAGCGACCGGTGATCGTCAGCATTTCGCCCTGAGCAGCCCTGCCGCTGGCCGGATGATCCAGGCCGGGGCCTTCCCGCAGGGTGATCACAGGGAAGATGACAGTTGCTGTCAGGCTGACATCGCCGCCCTGAGCAACAACGATCAGGCCCGGCAGCAGCAGCGCGACAAGGATCAGCGGTAACAACGATGTTTTCACAGAAATCCTCCATCATCAGCAGGATGATCGGGGTGGTGTAGCGGCAGGCCGGGCGGCCTCCGGAGCTATTATGCCGTCTTCTGGCGTAGCTGCAACCGCGCACCCGGCTCAGTGTAACGGCACAGCATAACGGGCGATGATGCGCTGGCCGTCGGCGCCCTGCGCCCAGGCGACAAAATCACGGGCCAGGCCCTCTGGTTCCGCCGCCGCAATCAATAGCAGGGGGATACGCAGCGGGTAAGCATCGGCGGTAGCCAGCGCTGGCAAGACACCCTCCAGCGCCAGCGGGCGGACATCCGGCGTCAGGCTGTGCAGGGGAACGTAGCCGATCGCGCCAGGCGTCCCCGCGACGATTTCGAGCATCGCCTGGGTACCCGGCGCCAGGCGTGCATTAGAGGTAGAAGGGCTTCCTGCCATCACCAGCGCCTCAAAGGCTGCCCGCGTAGCGGAACCCGCCTCACGGCTGACGACGGTGATTGGCGCTTCTTCGCCGCCGACATCCCGCCAGCTGGACAAGCGGCCTGTGTAGATGGCCCGAAGCTGCTCTACCGATAACGCACCGATGGCGTTAGCTGGATGGGTGATCACGGCCAGGAGATCGTCGCCAATGGGCGCGGCCCACAGGGAGGAACTGGCCGGCAAGAATTCGGTCAGGGTTAGCGGCGCTTTCGCCCCGGCGGCGGTCAATGCTTCCATGGCGCTGATGGTGCTCAGCTGCAACGCCAGGCGCAACGTTGGCCGCGCTGCCTGGTACCCGCTGACCAGCGTCCGCAACAGGGGGGCGGTGGACTCGGTGCTGCGCAGTTCGAGGATGGTAGTCTGCGGAGTGGGGGGCAGCCGCAATTGCGGCGACTGGCAGGCTCCCAGCGCCAGCGCAAGCAGGATCAGCGCACGCTTGCCCCTGCCCCGCTTCACCGGTCACCATCCGAGGCCAATGGCCAGTAAGCTGACCGCCGCAAAGAGGATACAATAGGCGGCAAACAGGTATAGCCGGCGGCGGCGGACAAAAGCGAGCAGTAAGGCGATGGCCACATAGCCGACGATGGCCGCGCTGGTGAAGCCCGCCAGCAGGGGCAAGAGCTGGCCGTCAAACTGGTTGCCGTTAATCGCCTGAATGCTGGTCAGGATGCCTGCGCCGACGATCGCCGGCGCGCCGAGAAGAAAACTGAAACGTGCGCTTTCGGCGCGGCTGAGACCCCGGATCAGCCCGGCGGCAATGGTGCTACCTGAACGGGAGACACCCGGCAGCAGAGCAAAAAGCTGAGCAATGCCGATGACTAAAGCATCCTGCCAGGTCATGTGGTCGAGTTGGTTACCTGTCTTGCCTCTGATCGCGGTCAGGCGCTCGGCCAGGATGAGCAGGCCAGCGGTGACCACCAGCAGTGCGGCGACGGCGACCGGTGTCTGGAATGTTTCCTCCAGCCTGCGGGCAAGGAATGATCCAAAGGTAGCCACTGGAATCGAGCCAATGGTCAGGTAGACGAGCAACAGACTGTCGGGATGATCCAGCTTGCGCGTCTGGATCAGGCGGACCAGCCCATGGAAGAGGCGTATCCAATCCTGCCGGAAGTAGATCAGTACAGCGAGCAATGTGCCCAGGTGGACAGCTACAGGATAAACCAGATTGTGCGGAAGCTCCCAGTTGAACCACCAGGGCAGCAGAACCAGATGCCCGGAGCTGGAAATGGGTAAAAACTCGGTTGCGCCCTGGATAATGCCCAGAATGATGGCCTGTAGAATGCTCAAGAGGGAGTCCTTTCAGTGGCAGCGAGGGTCAACCCGCAGTCGGATTGGTCGGCAGCGGGTGGGGAGGCGGGTTGCCAACCGGCCTGTACGTCGCCAGGAAAGCGGCGGCATACGCGCCAAACGTCCCGGTCAGGATCGCCGCACGCATCTCACGCATCAGGGTTTGCAGGAGATGGATGTTGTGCAGTGTTAGCAGGTTATGGGCCAGTATTTCTTCTGCCTTGATCAGGTGGCGGATGTAGGCGCGGGAGAAGGTCGTGCAGGCATAGCATGTACAACCTGGCTCAATCGGGTCTGGGTCGCGGGCGTACTTGAGGTTGCGGATGTTGATACGCCCCTGACGCGTCAGGGCGGCGCCATTACGGGCGACGCGGGTGGGCAGTACGCAGTCGAAGATATCCACGCCGCGCGCCACACCGTGCACCAGGTCTTCGGGACTGCCAACGCCCATCAGGTAGCGCGGCTTGTCCGCCGGCAGGAGCGGTGTGGTCTGTTCCAGGGTGGCATACATCTCGGCCTTGGTTTCCCCAACCGCCAGACCGCCGATGGCATAGCCGGGGAAATCCAGCCCACGCAGAAAGGCCGCCGATTGCGCCCGCAGGTCAGGGTAGATGCCGCCCTGCACAATGCCAAAGAGCGCCTGATCCTCCCGTGTGTGTGCAGCCTGACAACGCACCGCCCAGGCGTGGGTGCGCTCCAGGGCGGCTTCGACCGCCACCCGGTCATTGGGGGTCGGGCATTCATCAAAGCACATGATGATGTCAGCGCCCAGGTTTTCCTGAATCCGAATCGACTTTTCCGGGGTAAAGCGGTGTTTGCTGCCGTCGATGTGCGAGACGAAATCGACGCCATCACTGTCGATCCGGCGGTTGCTGGCCAGGCTGAATACCTGAAACCCCCCGGAGTCGGTCAGGATCGGGCGGTCCCAGGCCATAAAAGCATGCAGCCCGCCCATGTCGCGGATCAGCTCGTCACCGGGGCGGAGATAGAGGTGGTAGGTATTGGCCAGGATCAGCGTCGCGCCAACCTCGCGCAGGACACGCGGGCTGGCTGCTTTGACGGTGGCCTGCGTGCCCACCGGGGCGAAGACCGGCGTCTCCAGTGTTCCATGAGGCGTCGTAAACCGTCCGGCGCGGGCGTGCCCGTCCGTAGCTTCCAGCGTGAATTCAAACATGGATAAAACCGCAGCCTTCCAGGAATCCAGCCGCCGATTATAGCCGCAGGTGGGGGCGCTTGACAATGTGCTTGCCGTGGTGCTGTGCAGCGGGAGGAAAGGGATGGGAAGGGACGGCGATTCTGTTGCCCGGTGGCTGGGCATCCTGTACAATTCGGATAACAACTGGATAATCACTGGCCACCTGCCGGGGAGAGACTCCCGGTCCGGGAGCGCCGAAGGGGCAAGCTGGCGGCCTGGCTGATCCGCTGGTGAAACTCTCAGGTACCAGAGACCCGCAGGTTGAGCATCCTGGAAAGCACAGACTGCCTGGCGGTTGTGCGCCGAAGGGGCAAGCCCGGCGCGGCGGTGCGGTTACCCGCCGGTGCGGGCGAATCTCTCAGGTTCAATGACAGGAGACGCGCAGCGTTGTGGCGCTGCGCGTCTTTGCTTGGTGCGTCCGTTTCTTCATACCTGACCGTTTGTAGCGAAAGGACCGCTGGACAATGAGCAAGGTGGAACAGGGACTGAAGTACACCCAGACTGATGAATGGATTCGGGTGGAAGGCAGCGTGGGGGTGATCGGCCTGACCGATTACGCCCAGGATGCTCTGAACGATATCGTTTACGTTGAATTACCTGACGTGGGCGCCACATTCGCCAAAGGCGAATCTTTCGGGTCGGTGGAGTCCGTCAAGGCGGCGTCGGATATGCACATGCCGGTTAGCGGTACCGTCACTGAGATCAACGAGGCGCTGCAGGATGCGCCGGAGACGGTCAACAGCGATCCCTATGGCGCCGGCTGGTTCATCAAGATTGCCATCAGCAACCCTGCCGAACTGAATGATCTGCTGGACGCCGACGCCTACGAAAAGTACTGCGCAGAGCGTGAATAGGATGCGACCATGAGCTACCTCCCTCATACCGATGCCGACCGCCGGGCGATGCTGGCGGCGATCGGCGTTGAGTCCATTGAGGAACTGTTTGACGCTGTGCCAGAACAGTATCGCTTTCCACACCTGGCACTGCCTGAGCCTTTGAGCGAGATGGAGGTGCTATCCGAGCTGTATGGCCTGCAGGCCGCCAATGCCAGCGTGCAGGACTTTTCGCTCTTTCTTGGCGCCGGGGCGTACCATCACTTCATCCCCAGCGCGATCAATCACATCCTGCTGCGCGGGGAGTTCTACACTGCCTACACGCCTTACCAGCCGGAGGTCAGCCAGGGTACGCTCCAGGCGATCTTCGAATACCAGAGCATGCTATGCGCCCTGACGGGCATGGAAGCCGCCAACGCCAGCCACTATGACGGCGCAACCAGCCTGGCTGAGGCAATCATTGTCGCTATCAATGAGGCGCGTGGCAAGCGGCGCAAGGTTGTGCTCAGCGCCGGAATCAATCCGCAATATCGGGAGGTCGTCCGCACCTACCTGCAGGGCCAGGATGTCACCTTTGTCGGCGATGACAGGGTGCGCACACCGGCTGAACTGCTCGGCCTGGTTGACGATCAGACGGCGATGCTGGCGGTCGCGTACCCCAACTTCTTCGGGCAGATTGAAGACTTCACCGGGCTGGCGGACAGCCTGCACAACCAGAAGGTTCTGCTGACGCTGGTCGCGGACCCGATCATGCTGGGGCTGTTCAAGAGTCCCGGCGAACTTGGCGCGGATATGGCGGTGGGCGAGGGCCAGCCGCTGGGCATCCCGCTCAGCTTTGGCGGACCGTACCTGGGCTACTTTGCCTGCACCAAGCAACTGGTGCGTAAGATTTCGGGGCGCATCATCGGCGAGACGCGGGACAACCGCGGCCAGCGCGCCTTTGTGATGACCCTCCGCCCACGCGAACAGGACATCCGCCGGGAAAAGGCAACGAGCAACATCTGTACTAACCAGGGGCTGATGGCGCTGGCGGCGGGCATCTATCTGTCGCTAATGGGTAAGTGTGGGCTGAAGACGGTCGCTAACCTGTGCTACCAGAAATCGCACTATGCCGCCAGGGAGATCGACAAGCTACCGGGCTTCAGCGTGGACTGGAGCAAACCCTTCTTCAAGGAGTTCATGGTTCGGTGTCCCAGACCGGTGGCGGAGATCAACGCCCGGTTGCTGGAAGATTACGGCATCATCGGCGGCTATGACCTGGCGCAGGACTATCCTGACCGGGCCAATACCATGCTGATCGCCGTGACCGAGATGAATACCCGCGAAGAGATTGACGCGCTGGTTGCCGCGCTGGAGGAGATCGCCTCATGAAGCTCGAACCGCTCATTTACGAGATCAGCGTGCCGGGCCGTTGCGGCGTGCGCTTGCCGGAGGTGGATGTCCCGACGACTGACCTGCCTCAGGAACTGCTCCGCGCGGAACTTGACTTGCCGGAAGTCAGTGAGGTGGATGTGATCCGCCATTATGTGCGGCTGAGCCACCTCAACTACGGTGTGGACAAAGGCTTCTACCCGCTCGGCTCCTGCACGATGAAGTACAACCCTAAGGTCAATGAGGATGCAGCGCGCTTGCCAGGCTTTGCCGGGTTACACCCGCGATTGGGCATCAACGAAACGCAGGGTGCGCTGATGCTGATGTACTACCTGCAGACCTGGCTGGCCGAGATCAGTGGGATGAAGGGGGTCAGCCTGCAGCCTGCCGCTGGCGCACAGGGAGAATTCAGCGGCATTCTCATGATTCGTAAGTACCATCTGGATCGTGGGGATAGCAAGCGCACCAAAATCCTTGTGCCCAACAGCGCTCATGGCACCAACCCGGCGACGACTTCCATGGCTGGCCTGGAGGTAGTGGAACTCCCATCTGATGAGAATGGCGACGTTGATCTGGCAGCGCTGCGGGCGGCCTGCGACGATACCGTGGCTGGCATGATGATCACTGTGCCCAGCACACTTGGCCTCTTTGAAAGGCACATGCTGGAGGTGATCGAGGCGGTGCATGCCTGCGGCGGCCTGATGTACATGGACGGCGCCAACATGAACGCCATGATGGGTGTGCTCAAGCCGGGTGAGATCGGCTTCGATGTGATGCACTACAACCTGCACAAGACGTTCTCCACGCCGCACGGCGGCGGTGGGCCGGGCAGCGGGCCGGTGGCCTGCAATGAGAAATTGCTGCCATTCCTGCCGGGGCCAATCGTGACTGAGATCGAGCCTGGCGATGACGAACAGCCACCGCTCTACGGCTGGCATATGCCGGAGAAGAGCATCGGGCGTATTAAGGCGTTCCACGGCAACTTCGGGATGCTCGTCCGGGCCTACACGTACATCCGGGAAAATGGCGGCCCTGGCCTCCGCGATGTTTCCTACCATGCGGTGCTGAATGCCAACTATGTGCTGGCGCTGTTGCGTGACACGTACCATGTGCCCTACGACCGTTTCTGCGGGCATGAGTTTGTGATGGAGGGCCGCTGGAAGGATGCGCCGGATGTCCATGCGCTGGACATCTCCAAGCGCCTGATGGATTACGGCTACCATCCGCCGACCAACTACTTCCCGCTGATCGTGCCTGAAGCGTTGATGATCGAGCCGACCGAGACTGAGAGCAAAGAAACACTCGATGCCTTCGCCGAAACGCTCAAGACGATCGCCAGAGAAGCGCACGAGAATCCCGATTTGCTCCACGAGGCACCGCATATCACACCGGTGGGCCGCGTTGATGAAGTACTGGCGGCCAAACAACTGGTGCTCTGCTGCGTGCCTATCCCTGACTGGGCGGAACAGCCGCCGACACTCAGTACTCAATCAGCCTGATGATTCTGTTTGAAGGCGCGGACGCCCTTCCTGGAAGCCGGGAAGGGCGTTTGTTTTTGCGTGCGCAGGGCATCACCTCTACAATGCCGGTATATCCTGCCTTTGTATGGTGAAATGTGCGCCATGCCTGATCGCTTCAAGCCGCCGCAAGGCTGGTTGTGGTGGATCAATATGGTGCTGGCAGCGTTGTTGATCGGTGCGACGCTGGCCTTTGCTCTGGTTTCCCTAGCTGTAGGGCGTGTGCCGTATGACTATGGTCTGTTTGTGAGCGCCGCAGAGCGTTTCTGTTTCCACCCGGAGTACTTCCGCTATGGGGATGCCGGGCGGGTTTATTACCCGGCGCCGCTCTACACTGCTTTGTGTCTGCCAGCACGATATGCGGAGCCGCTGCTACGGCTGCTGTGGATGACGGCGCCGGTAACGCTGGGACTGTGGATGGCTCGGGGGCGAGCAGCGGCCTTGCTGATCCCGCCGCTGGGTGATCAACTGATTCTGGGTCAAAGTACGTGGTTGCTTTTGCCACAGTACTGGCTGGCGGAACGGACCACGCAGGGTGATCGGGCTACCTTCTGGCACGGTTTACTGGCGGCACTCGGAGTGTTCAAGCCACATGTGGCTGCACTGGCATGGGTCTGGCTGGCCGTGCGTTGGCGCGGACAATGGCGGGCATATGCAGGCTGGTTGGCTGGCGTGCTGCTGCTTAGTGTCCCTGCGTTCGTGTTGCGGCCAGACTGGCCGCTGGCTTGGCTGGCGGTAGCTCTCGGCGGGCGTGCAGATGACAGCACGATAGGCCGGGCTAGCCTGTATCTGGTTGCGGATCGGCTGGGGCTGCCGCCGCTGATCGGGTGGGCGGGATGCCTGCTGGCCGCCGGGTTGATCTTCTTGGCGCTCAAGCGGCGGCGCGGCAGAATGGTGTTCTATGACTGGGTGCTGGTTTTTGCCCTGAGTAATCCTCTGCTGAATGCCTATGACCTGATTTTCCTGTTGCCGTGCCTGCTCAGTGACCGGCGGCGGATCGGCGTGGCGCTGGTGGGCGGTGTAGCGGCATGGGTCTTCGCGTTTTTGGCTGGAACCTTCAGTCTGAGCATATTCGTTCCACTTGTTCTGCTTGTCGAGCGGCTGTGGCGCGTCGAAAGCATGCGTGCCACTACTGCCTGACAGTCAGTGTGATCGGGCCGATACACTGTTCGATAAAAGTCAGCAGCCCGTACAGGAAGATCAGAACCCCGGCGATCTCGCATAGCTCCTCGATGTTGCTGACCACCAGCTGAAGCAGGGGATTGCCACCCGGCTGGCGTCCGATCAGGGTTCCGACCATCTGCAGTCCGATCGCGCCGCCCAGATAAACAGCGCCCGCCACCAGGAAGGCGCGCCGAGTTCCGGCGGGAAGACTGAGGAACAGGCGGGAGTACAGCGCCATACCTGCTACGCTCACTACCCCGCTGATCACGACGAGGACGGTCAGGCCATCAGTCCTCAGGGTCAGGCGCAGGGCGCGAGTCGCATAGTCCAGCAATGTGTTGTGCTCGACAGCGAAGATCTCGTTGATCGACAAGGCCAGCATCAGCACGGCCAGCCCTCCCCAGAGCAGGGCGGCGCGGTGGCTGGCGTGGCGAGCGTGGGCGGCAATGGTCAACAGCAACAGCGTGCAGCTCAGAAAGGCCGCCGATGTGAACCACGTTGGGACATTGCCTCGGGCAAAGTCGAATGCCCGTAGCGAGCGTAGCGGATCGCCCGGCATGAACTCGCCCGAATACTCTCCCAGCCCGCCCAGGATACTGAAGAGAACTGCGATAGCCAGGAAAAGCCACAACAGGCGACGAGCAGGGATAGTCACAGACATAGATAAGGTCGCTCCTCCGGTATACAGCACCGGGATCATGCTGGGACGGATTACGTCGTGCCAGTCTGTTTCGGGTTGCGCCAATCATACGCCACATGATGCTGGACGGCTACCCGATAAGCGCCAGACAGCAACCGGCGCCCATTCGGGGATGAGCGCCGGTCGTGGCTTTTCTATGTGGCCGGGAAGAGCTACTCGCGCTTGGGGAAGCGACTGAGCACAGTGGCCGGGGTGGGCACAGGGGCCTTGTCGCCAATGCGGAGCTGGCCGAACGGCTTGCTGAGGGTCAGCTTCTCGGCGCCGGTGTAGATGGCGATTGGTGTGCCTTCCTCCAGGAAGTCCGTCTTGATGTATGCCTGCCCCAGCTGGTAACCCTCGCTGTCGATCGAGCAACTGGTGACCATGCCGATCACCCGCCCGCGTGGCTCCACTACCGGGTCACCCGGCTGCGGCGGGCGCATGCCCTTGGCATTCAGGCGGAAGCGGGTGACCATCGCGCTGCGCGTTCGCTCGTGTTCCAGGAAGGCCCGCTTGCCCACGAAGAAGGGCTTCCAGGTCTTGACGTAGCCGCCGAAGCCAGCGTCCGCCGGGCCAAGCCCTAGTATGCCGGCCAGTTCGTGGCCGTAGAGGGGCAGACCGGCTTCCGTGCGCAGGCTATCCCGCGCGGCCAGACCGCAGGGTACGGCGCCGCTGTCCACCAGGTCCTTGAAGAAAGCGGGAGCTTTATCTGGATGGAGGAACAACTCATAGGCGATGCGCTCGCCGGTGTAGCCGGTGCGGGTGACGATCACATCGTAGCCTTTGAGCGTGACATGAGCGATGCCCGCCCAGGGCAGCTTCTTGATCGCGGTCCGGTCAGCCTCGCTGGCATGCAGGCTGAGCAGGATGTCGCGGCTACTTGGACCCTGCAGGGCAATATCTACGCGCATGTCTGGCCCGTGCCTGGGATCGCGCAGATTGCGCAGGGTGACCTCATGGCGGCCCGGCAGCACCGCGCCGGGATTAGCTGGATCAACCAGATATTTGCCGTCAATCAGGCCACTGACCCAGGCCCAGTCCTTGTCGTCATTGGAGGCGTTGACGACGATCATAAAGTGGTCGGCAGCCAGGCGGTAGACGAAAATGTCATCGATCGGCACGCCATCCACGCCCAGCAGGTAGTTGTAATGGGCCGTGCCCGGCTTCAGGGCGCGCACATCGTTGGTAGTCAGGGCGTCGAGGAAAGCTTCCGCGCCGCGACCGCTGATGTCCCACACGCCCATATGGGAAACATCAAAAACTCCCGCGCTGTTGCGGACGGCCAGATGCTCCTCTGCCACGCTGGAATACCACACCGGCATGTCCCAGCCGGCGAAAGGCACCATCTTGGCGCCCAGCTCGCGGTGTAGGGCATTCAGGGTGGTCTTGCGCAGGGGCTGATCGGCCGGTTCTTCCCAGCTAAAGGCTGGTAGTGGAGCCGCCTTTGGGCCGCTGTACCGTTCGCCGTGTACCCCGATGAAGAACGCCTTGCCGGCGGTGTAGCCATCGCCGCTGACGCCGGGGATGGGCTGGGCGTGGCTCACCTCGCGTACGATGACCGGGCCGGGCAATTTCCCGTGCAGGTCGAGCGGATCAAAGCGGACAAAGCCGTCAGAGAGTGAGCGCAGCCAGGCCGCAGCCCGACCGGCATTCCGATCCACATGGAGATGGTAAGTGTCACGATTGAGCCGTTTGAGGACACCCCGGCTGATCGGTGTGCCATCCGGATTCAGCAGGTTAGTGGCCTGGGCGTCGCCATCACCCAGGGCCAGGACATCGTTGGTGGTGGCTGCCTGCAGGAAAGCCTCAGCATCCTCGCCGATGATCTCCAGGACATGCCAGCCGGTGTCAGGGATGCTGTCGATGTAGTACACGTGGGGATAGCCAATGCCATCCGGCCCAGGTGTGTCGATGCCCACATCGTGCACCAGGGTGCGCACGTCCAGCGCTGCCTGCTGCAGGACATCGAAGTCCACCTTGCTGCGGAGTTGTGGTTTGTTGCCCTTGAGGTAACTGAAGGGTGTGCAGGCGTGCAACACATTGCTGATGATGGCCGCCAGGCGATCAATCTCCGGCTCGCGGAAGCCGCGCTGGGTCAGCCAGGGGGTGCCCATGCGCAGACCGCTGGCGCTGAAGGCGCTCTTGTCGCCAGGGATGGTGTTGCGGTTGAGGACAATCCCGGCCAGGTCCAGGATACGAGCGGCCATGTCGCCACTGAGCGGCGTGCCATCCGGGCCGGTGATGCTCTTGCAGTCGAGCAGGAGCATATGCGAATCGGTGCCGCCATAGGGGATGCGAAAGCCGTGCTCGGCCAGTTTCTCCGCCAGGCGGACGGCATTGCGGATGGTTTGTTCCTGCAGGCGGCGGAACTGTTCTGTACGGGCCAGCTTGAAGGCAACAGCCATCCCAGCCATCGCGTTGATGTGCGGGCCGCCCTGTTCGCCGGGGAAGACGGCGCGGTCCAGTTTGCGGCCGATGGCAGAGTCGTGGGTGATCAGCACGGCTCCACGCGGGCCGTCCATCGTCTTATGGGTGGTGAAGCTGACCACATGCGCATGGCCAATCGGGCTGGGGACGACGCCAGCGGCGGTCAGACCGGCAATGTGAGAGATATCCGCCAGCAGGTAAGCGCCGACGGAATCGGCGATCTGGCGGAAGCGGGCATAGTCAGCCACATAGGGATAGCTGGTGAAACCGCAGATGATCAGCCGGGGGCGGTGTTGTTCCGCCAGCTTCTGGATGGCGTCATAGTCCAACCGCTCGGTCTGAGGATCGACGCCGTAGCTAACGATGTGATAGTAGATACCGCTGCGGTTGACAGGGCTGCCGTGCGTCAGATGCCCGCCATGGAGCAGATCCATGCCCATCACCGTCTCACCGGGTTGAACAAGTGCCGAATAAACGGCGTTGTTGGCCGGCGCGCCGGAGAGAGGCTGGACATTAACCCACAGTTTCTCCGCCGGAATGGCAGGGGTGGCGAAAAGTTCGGCGGCGCGGCGGCGAGCCAGCGCTTCCACAATATCCGCGTACTCCGTCCCTTTGTAGTAGCGCTCATCGGAATTCCGGCGATATTCCGCCAGGCGGGCTTCGTAATCCAGTATCTCGGCTTCGGTCAGTTTGCGCGTGCTCTGCAGCGGGTAGCCTTCCGCATAAATGTTTTGGAAGACAGAGGCGGTAGCGCTACGGACTGCCGCTGAGATAGTGGATTCGGATGGGATCAGGATCAGGCGGTGATGCTGGCGCGCTTCCTCAAAGCCGATCAAAGCGGCGACTTCCGGGTCGAGTGTGACCAGGTCGTCGCGGAACAGGAAATCCTTCTGCCCCATGTGGCGAAAGCTCCTTCCACTGCGCTGGACAGGCAGGCAAAATGCATATTGCGTGGTAGCGGGATTGTAACACGCCGGAGGAGGTTGAGCGAATGGCAGTTGAGCACTATTTCTAATGACTATTTGGCAGTTTGCCCACATGTTGATGGGCTGACTGTAGGGGGAAAACAAAGGCCCCGCCTGAGGGGGCGGGGCGGTGAAGACAAGCCAAAAACGTTACAGTGCGGCGACGATGTTGCTGAAGATGTTACCGATGGCCGGGCCGAGCAGGGCGAGGATCACGATCACGACGATCGCGACCAGGACGAGAATCAACGCATACTCAACGAGACCCTGACCTTCTTCGCGTGGCAGATAAAGCATGGAAGCAACTCCTTGATAAGTCACACTTGCTAGGTCATTGTCAGAATAGCACGCTTTAGCCCCGATTTCTCTGGGATAGAGGTACTAGGAAAAGACTGTTTGGTATGTTGGAATAGACGCTGGTAAGACCGCCTGACCGGTGTTCCAGGGTTCTGGCGTGATCAGTCGTTGACAGGGCGCGGGGTCATGATGCATAGTCACCCCTGAAACCCGAGTCCTGGGCCTCTGACCCTGAGGAGGATGTCATGGCTTCCGGAGTAGTGCGAACTGTGAGAGGCGATGTGCTTGCGCAATCGCTTGGCCCAATGCTGCCACATGAGCACCTGTTTGTTGATCTGCGTGGTCCTTTTGTTCCTGGCTACGCGGAGGCCGAACCGGAGAAAGTCGTTGCTGTGGTGAGACCTTACCTGGCAGCTCTGGAGGCTGCAGGGGGGACTGCCCTGGTGGATTGCGCGCCGGTTGGGGTAGGGCGCAACGTGACGGTGCTGCGCCGCCTGGCGCAGAGCACCTCCGTTCACATCATCGCCCCAACCGGTACCTACCGGGAAGGGTTCATCCCGGCAGCTATCGCCGATCTGGATGTCGAGGCGCTGGCGGCGCTGTGGGTGGACGAGTTGACGCGGGGGATGGAAGGCACAGATAGCCGCGCCGGGTTCATCAAGCTGGCTATGAGCGACCACGGTCCGACGGATATCGAAGTGCGCAACCTGCGGGCCGCTGCGCTGGCAAGCCGGCAGACTGGCGCTGTGATCGCCAGCCATACTATCGGCGGGGCGGTAGCCCGGCGTGAGATGGACATCCTAGAACAGGCCGGGCACGACCTGCGACGTTTCATCTGGGTGCATGCTCACACCGAGCCGGATACCGCCGTACAGGTTGAAGCGGCCAGAAGGGGAGCCTGGATCGAATTCGATGCGATCGGCGCGGAGAACTGGCATCCCCAGGCGGCATTGCTCCAGGCCACGCTGGCGTTCATTGAGGCGGGATACGCAGATCATCTACTGCTTTCGCATGATGCAGGCTGGTATGACTGTTCGCAGCCCGATGGTGTGCCCAGGCCGGATGGTTTCCGGGGGTACACAGCGCTGTTCGAGCAGTTCGTCCCGGCCCTGCGAGCACATAGCGTCCCAGAGCAGATCATCTATCAGATCACGGTCACTAACCCGGCGCGGGCGTTTTCAATAGGGTAGCTGACCGGGAAATTGCCGCACCGGAGCGCTAGGCACGCTCCGGGTGCAATGTCCAGCGCTCAAACGCAGCGAGGACGCGCTCGCCTGTTTCTGCATCGGGAATGCCACTGATGGAAATGGCCAGGCCGTCCGGTTTGAGCGTTTGCATCAGCAGGTCAAGATCGGTGACGTCGCAGTAGACGTAGGCTCCTTTGCCGGCAGCCTGAATCCGCTGGTAGACCGGTATCCATCGGGCAAAGCCTTCATGGCCTGCCCCTGGCACCCATTGCACGGCATGCAGTCCGGGGATTTCCAGAACTGTATCCAGATGACGAAGCGCCGCGGGGCCGTCAAGGTGATAGATCGCGCGGTCCAGGAAGCGGCACTCCTCGATGATGCCCGGCAGGAAGAATTCCCGGTACATTGCAGCGCTGATCAGGGCGGAAAAATCGTTGGAAGGGATGTAGTATTTGGCCTCTGCGGCCAGTTCCAGCCAGCTGGTGATGGGCTGACCGGCGGCGCGGAGCTTGGCATACCAGAAGTCATAGACGGCGAAGTAGTCCGGCTGCAGCCGTTCCAGTAAAGCCTTTACCTGTTCGGGGTGGTCGATCAGGTCAATCGCCAGATTCTGGGGGTCGCGCAGCGCTGCCAGCAGGTCGCCGCCGGGATGCCAGTCTGGCATGCCGACGAGGTACTTGCCTTTGCCAAGTTCCAGCATGGCGTCGGTTAGCTCAACCAGTTTGGTGAAGTAACGGTTCTGCCAGTCCAGCGCGATTCGGTCGGCCTCGGACCAATCGCTCAGGATCGGCTCGGTCCAGCTGGTGCCGTAGTCGCCGAAGCGCAATGGACAACCGTAGAACGCCGCCAGAACCTCCGGCCCCAGGTTAGGAAAGGCCACCGGCAGCGTGTCGCCCAGGAACAGGCGGTTAGTCAGTGTAGCGTGAGTCAGGCGGGCCTGATACTCCACGTCCAGCCAGCGCTCTTCCGCGTTGCTGTGGTGCGATTCGGGCAGGGGGATGCGGTCTTCCGGCGGCTTTTCCAGGTGGAATTGCACCACCGGGCGATCCAGCACGGCGTACGCCCAGAACGCTTCCATACGTTCCAGGGTCTTTTCCAGGTCGGGTTTGAACTCAAGCATTGCCTGTGTGCCTCTAGGTGAAAGCATGGCAAGCGGGCCGGGCCGACGGCTCAGGGTGAGATGTTGGGGTGGGGAGAGAGTCTGCTGTAGCGTCCGGGCTTGCCGATGAAGCTGGCCGTGGCGCCCCCCCAGTATACCCGTAGCTATCGCCAAGGCCCATGACCTGCTGGCCATATTCAGGTATGGTGGCTTGCCGGTCAGTTGTAGACCGTTGCCGGCTGTATGGTGGGGCTGGCAGCGGGTACGCCTCAGGCCTCAGGCCTGGTTGCGGGGTGCCAGAGGAGGTGCGGCGGGATGCTTGCGCAGCAAGCGCAGGCCGTTGGCCGTCACCAGCAGAGAAGCGCCCATGTCGGCAAGCACAGCGAGCCACAGCGTCGACCATCCGGCGAGCGCCAGCAGTAAGACAGCAGCTTTCAGCCCCAGGCTCAGGGTGATATTCTGCCGGATCACGCTGAGCGTACGGCGGCTCAGGCGCACGGCCTCCGGCAAGCGGCGCAGGTCATCCTGTAACAGTACAATGTCGGCGGTTTCCATTGCCTGTTGGGTGCCGCCTGTCCCTATGGCAATGCCAACGCTGGCTTCCGCCAGGGCTGGGGCGTCGTTGATGCCGTCGCCGATCATGGCGGTTGGGCCGTAGTCAGCCTGCAATGCCCGGATAACCGCCAGCTTATCGCCGGGCAGGAGGTCAGCCCGCACGTCGTCGACGCCCACGCGGTCGGCAATGGCGCGGGCGGTGACCCGATTGTCGCCGGTCAGCATGATCGTCCGTGGACGGGGATGAAGGGCCTTCAGTTCGTCCAAGGCGGCCCGGCTGCTGGGGCGGGGTTGGTCGGCGACAGTCAGCAGGCCGCGCACCTGATCGCCATCGGCCACCAGCATTACCGTGTGACCCTGTTGCTCCAGGTAGGCTGTCCGGGTGCACAGCGCGTCCGGGTGAGGGTAGCTGGCTTCGAAGAACTGATGGCTGCCGATGGTGATCGGGCGGCCAGCGATCTCGCCGCGCACGCCGCGACCAACCAGGCTGGTGACAGCGCGGGCAGCCGGATAGCGATCGAGCAGGGCGTTATGTTGGGCCGCCGTGACCACGGCCTGGGCCAGCGGATGTTCGGAGCGGCGCTCGACGGCGGCAGCCAGCGCCAGTAGATCGCGGCACGGCTCGCAGGTGAGATCGCCTGTCCCGGTCTGGCAGTCCACGGCCTGAGCCAGGGTCAGCACTGGCTCACCGCGGGTGAGCGTGCCGGTCTTGTCAAAGGCGAAGGCGCGCACCCCGGCCAGCGCTTCCAGCGGCGCGCCACCTTTGATCAGGATGCCCTGCCGGGCGGCGCTGGTCAGGGCGCTGACGATCGTGACCGGCGTGCTGATCACCAGCGCACACGGGCAGGCAATGATCAACAGCGCCAGCGCCCGGTACAGCCACCCGCGCCCATCCGACGTATCCCAGAAAGGCGCTCCGGCCAGCAGCGGCGGCGCAACAGCAACCAGCAGCGCCAGGATGACCACTATCGGGGTGTACCAGCGGGCGAACCGGTCGATAAACCGCTGACTGGGGGCGCGGCTGGCCTGCGCTTCTTCGACCAGATGGATGATGCGGTTGAGGGTGTTATCTTCAGCCAGGCGGGTGACCTCGACTTCCAGCGCCCCGGCGCCATTGATCGTCCCGGCGAAGACTTCGTCGCCGGTAGCCTTCTCCACTGGCAGGCTTTCCCCTGTAATCGGGGCCTGATTGATGGCCGAGTTGCCCTCCCGGATGACGCCGTCCATCGGGATGCGCTCGCCGGGAGCGATGAGGATGGTGTCGCCGACGGCCAGATCGCTGACTGGCACGCGCGTTTCGTGGACGCCGCAGAAGGGACAGGGGCCACCCGTGTAGCCACCCTGGCCCAGGTGTTCCGCGCAATCCAGGCATGGGCGCAGAACCGCCGCCGTCTGCGGCACGAGATCCAGCAGGCCGCGCAGGGAATAGCGGGCGCGGTCGGCAGCATACCCCTCCAGTGCTTCGCCGATGGCGAACAGAACGATCACGGTCGCGGCCTCACCGGTCTCGCCGATGATCGCGGCGCCAAGGGTGGCAATACTCATCAGCAGGTTGATGGTGATGTTGTGGCTGTAGCGCAGTTCCCGCCAACCGTTGACCATGATCGGCAGGCCAGCCAGAGCGACGACAGCCAGATGCAGGGCTGTCACCGGCCCTGACGGAGCGCCCAGCAGAGTCAGAGCAGCGCTGAGCAGCAACAGCAGCGCACCAACCAGCGCCAGAGTCGTGATCCGCCGGGCGAGCAGGAAGCGTAGCAGGCCAACCGGCCCGCTGTAATCCGGCAAAGCGACCGGGGTCTTGCCGGCTTCTGCGACACCGTAGCCCAGGTTGCGGATACACGCCTCGATGACGGCCCGGTCGGCGTTGCCGGAGACGCGCATCCGCCCGGTGGAAAAGTTCACTTCAACGGCGCTGATGTCCTTCAGCCGGGCGATGCTGCGCTCCAGGGTCAGGGCGCAATCGGCGCAGTCCATCCCGGTAATCTGCAGTTCAAGGTTGGTTGGCAGGGATGTTTTGAGGTCCATGAGGTATCCTGATTAACAGAAGTTCTCGAATAAATATATGAGTACTCGCTCATATATTGGCTCCATCCTAACATTGAATGGTTGGCGTGTCAAGCCGGGCGGGGTAAACTCATTGCGTCTGCTCAGGAGGGGGGGTCAGAGATGGTTGCAACGCCAGTCTGGACGGTCATCGCCGGTGCAAATATGGAAACCAACGTGCCGGTGTACGGGTTCCCGCTGCAACTTGGCACGGCCCATTACGTCAATAACATGATCATGGATGAAGTCGGCGGCGTGGCCTCCAACGTAGCGGTTGGGCTGCAGACGCTGGGGCAGCCGACGCAGGTCGTCTCGGTGGTGGGGCAGGATTTTATGGGCACCGAGCTGCTGTGGCGGCTGACCGGTTACGGCATCGCGACCGAGTACATCCGCGCTGACTGGGAGCGTTCGCCGCGCACGGTGATTCTGGTAGCGCCCAGCGGCGAACGCCAGTTGCTGTGCGATTTCGGCCAGTCATCGACCTACCGCTACCCTGAGGAGCCGCTGCGGGAGGCGCTCAGCAAGGCCGGCCCCTGGGTGTACACGTCCACGCATGACTGGGTGCGTTATGCGGCGCACACCGCGCATACCATGGGCAAGTACGTGGTGACCGATGTGCATGATGTGGTTGATGTGGACGATTACCACCGCGACTTTTACCTGGCGGCGAACCTGATCTTTGTCAGTCTGGCCCGGTTGCGCCCGCCGCTGGTGGAATTCGCCCGCCATCTGCACGAAGGGTTTGGCGTTGAGAAGGTAATCGGGATGGATGGCGCACGCGGAGCCATCCTGGTAGACGCTGCCAGCGGCGAGGCTCGTCACTTTCCTGCGGAGCGAGTACCGCATGTGGTGGACACCGTCGGCGCCGGGGATGCGCTGGCGGCAGGCGTGTGCGCCGGTCTCTCCGCCGGTCTGGACCTGGCGGCGGCATTGCAGGTCGGGCAGAAGGTTGCCGCCCACAAGATCCAGTACCGGGGAACACTGGCCTTTCCGCCGCCAGAGGCAGTCGGCCTGCCGGTGCGCCAGGGTTGAGGGACGCAACGGCTGCTCGTTGACAAGCAAGGTTTCATTCTCTAAAATCCCCACTACCATCTGGCCAGGCGTTCGGCCTGGCTTTACCTTGGAGGTTAGGCTCGGTGAAGGTTTATACCACTGATAAACTGCGGAATGTTGCCCTTGTCGGGCACCAGGACGCCGGTAAGACATCGCTTGTGGAGGCCCTGCTCTTTAACACCGGAGCGACGACGCGTCTGGGTCGGATCGAGGAGAAAAACACCGTTTCTGACTTTGAAGAAGACGAGCGCGAACGCAGCATGTCGATCAGCACGTCGCTGGTGCCGTGCGAATACGAGGGCTACAAGATCAATGTGCTGGACACGCCCGGCTATACGGACTTCCAGGGTGAAGTCAAGAACGCCATCAGCGTGGCGGATGCCGTGGCTGTGGTCGTGGATGCGGTGTCTGGCGTAGAAGTCGGTACGGAGCTGGCCTGGTCCTTTGCCGAAGAATTCGGGCTGCCGCTGCTGGTCATCATCAATAAGATGGATCGGGAGAATGCCAGCTACGCCCGCACGCTGGAGTCGCTGCGCAAGTCGTTTCCGGGTTACAAGTTTGTGCCGGTGACCCTGCCGATTGGCGAGGAACATACCTTCAAAGGCGTGGTGAATGTCCTGACGGGCAAGGCTTATTATGAGGCGGGCAAGCAGGCCAGCGATGTCCCGGCGGATATGGCCGACGAGGTTGAGGAGGCGCGGGTCGCGCTGGTTGAGGCAGCCGCCGAATCTGATGACACGCTGATGGAGAAATACTTCGCAGAGGAAGCCCTCTCACTGGAAGAGGTGCGGCAGGGCATTCGCAAGGCGGCGACCGATCCCGCGTTGCGGACAGTTCCGGTATTTGCTGCCAGCGCGACGCACAACCTGGCGATTGTCCCGCTGCTGGACGCCCTGATCACCTATGTACCCACGCCGGATACACGGGCCTTCAAGGTGGTTGTTGGCGACCAGGTGCAGGTGATGGAACCCCCGCAGACTGATGATGGCAAGCTGGCCGCGTATGTGTTCAAGTCCTCAACCGACCGGTTTGTGGGGACGCTGAACTACCTGCGCATCTTCTCCGGTAGCATGACGCCCGATACGCGCTACTACAACAAGAACAAAGATGTCGAGGAGCGCGTTGGCTCATTGCTGGTCATGCGCGGCAAAGAGCAGATGCCGGTGGAACGGCTACATGTTGGCGATATTGGCGCGGTGGCCAAGTTGAGCAAGACGACCACCTGCGACACACTCACCACCAAGAGCGATGGCTTGCAGGTGGCTGTGCCCAGCTTCCCCCGCCCGCTCTATGCGGTGGCGCTCACCCCGCGCACCCAGGCCGATAGCGCCAAGATGGGCAGCATCCTGACCAGCCTGTGCGACGCTGATCCCACGCTCACCTGGCGGCAGGAAGCGGCCACCAAGCAGGCCATCCTGGAGGGTATGGGCGAGATGCACATCAACATCGCCATCAGCCGCGCCGAGCAACTGGGCGTCGGGTTGGACACGGCGCTGCCCAAAGTGCCCTACCTGGAGACAGTCACCAAGACCGCTACGGCTGTTTACCGCCACAAGAAGCAGACCGGCGGCGCCGGCCAGTTTGCGGAAGTTCACCTGCGGGTGGAGCCGCTGGAACGCGGCGCGGGCTTTGAGTTCGCCTCCGAGGTCGTGGGCGGCGCAATCTCCCAGCCATTTGTGGCTTCTACGGAAAAGGGCGTGCGCCAGACGCTGGAGTCCGGCCCGGTGGCCGGGTATCCAGTGGTGGATGTCAAGGCCGTGGTCTATGACGGCAAGGAGCATCCGGTTGACTCCAAGGATATCGCCTTCCAGATCGCCGGTCGTGGCGCCTTCCGTGAGGCGATGTCCCAGGCCGGGCCGACGCTGCTGGAGCCGATCATGAATGTGCGCGTGATCGTGCCGGAAGAATACATGGGCGACATTATGGGCGACATGAACACCCGGCGTGGACGTGTCCAGGGTATGGACACTTCAGGTGGCAAGAGCGTGGTGACAGCGCAGGTGCCGCTGGCGGAAATGCAGCGGTACGGCAACGACCTGCGGTCGATGACCGGCGGACGCGGCATCTACGAGATGGAGTTTGACCATTACGAGCCGGTTCCGGCGCATCTGCAGCAGGCAATCATCGACGCTGCCAAGAAGGAACAGGAAGAAGAGTAGCGCACCCTGACGGTGCAGAAAACAGAAAGGCGTGCCCTGGGCGGGTACGCCTTTCTGTTTATAGGGCCAGAAGGAGAATTACGCTTCATCCGAAGGCGGGGCGCCAGAACCGATCAGGCGGCGGCGGATATCCAGCAGGCCGCGCAGAATCTTCTGCGGGCCGCTGAGGCGCTCGAGGTGCTCCAGACCAGCTTCGTAGGTGGCTGCGCCGGTCATGATCTGCCCACTGCGCACCTGCAGATCGGCCAGCGCCAGCAGAGTCTCCCCGTAAAGCCTGTTTTCACCCAGTTCCTTGAAGGTGTCGGCAGCCTGGCGGTAGCAGGTCATGGCCTGTTCCTTATCGCCCCGCGCTGCAAAGACGCCGCCCAGGTTGCCCAGCGCCTGCGCCGCCCGCAGGTCATCCCCCATGGCGGTGAACACATTCAGCGCGTCCTGGATCAGCGCAGCAGCCCGGTCGTGTTCACCCAGGGCACGATGAACCAGGCCGATATTGACCATCATTTCGGCGGCCATGTCGGTCTGACCAGCGGCTGTATAGGCCTCCTGGGCTTGACGGAAAAGCTCGGCAGCGCCGGTGTAGTCATGTTCCTGGAACAGTTTAACTCCTTGTTCCTGTAGTTCGTTCGCGGTGCTCACCCCTGACTCCTCGGTAATCGGGTCACGGCTAAAGCGTGATATCATTCAGGATACTCTCAGCGATCTGGCGCATCTTGCCCGCCTCGAGACGGCTCAGGTGCAGGATGCTTTCGGCGATTCCACGCAGTTCATCCACTTTCAGGGCGCTAAACCACATGGCCAGCTGCAGAAAGCTGCGATTGGTCGGGTTGCTGACAAAATGGCGGATATCCTCTGGTAGCTGGCTGAAGCGATGAAATTCCTCCTGCAACGCCAGCCAACGCCCAACCCGGCTGCTGGCTTCCAGAAAGGTATTGAGCGAGACGTTCAGGGCGGAGGCAAGGGTGGTGAGTTCGCTCAACGGGACGGAAATCTGCCCCAGTTCGTAGGCATCCAACAGTTCTACCGGGATGCCAACCCGGTGGCTCAGGTCGTCCAGGCTGAGGCCGGCTTCCGTGCGTGCGCGGCGCATCTGAGCGCCAACAACGCGGTCGCGCAGAATCAGGTATTCCTCGCGGGTGATGACATGGGCGGTGCCTTCCCCGGCGAAGGTAGTGGTTCCCCAGAAGTGGCTGATCGGCACGCCCAGATCGTAAGCCAACAACTCCAGTTGCGGCAGGCTGGGTTGTTCCAGGCCGTATTCCCAGTTGAGCAGCGTTTGTTCGTCAACGCCCAGGCTGGTGGCGCAGGCCGCTGCCGTGCGGTTGCGGGCCAGGCGGGCGTCGCGGATCAACACGCCCAGGATACGCGCCCGCAGCGCCAGCTGTTCAGCCCGGTCGGGAGAGCTTTTTTCCGGCGGCGTATTTTGGGCGCGCGCCTTTCTCAGTCGGTTGGCGAGGCTGCCGGAGCTATCGCTGAAGCTCATGGGCCACTCCGTTCGTATCAAGCCTGCGTAGGGGCATTATAGATGTTAGAGCGGGGAGGGGCAAGCGAAAGGAGACGGGCCGCCACCGGCGGACGGCCCGTCCTGGGACGATGGGATGTTATGACGGTTTGACCATTGTGGCGCCGGCCGGCGCGGTAATGGTGAAGGGCTGGTTGACCTTATCGAGCAGGATTTCCATATTGACCTCCAGCACCAGTGGCGGCATCTGGGGCTGGCCCTGGCTCTGACCGCCGGAGGCCGCCATCATCGTGCTCAGGTCAAGGGTGGCGACCAGATTGACGGTCAGGCCATGCTGGATCATATCGGTGGCACCGATCATCTGGGTGGCTGTCACGTTGATCGTCGTGCTGCTTAGCAGCATCGGGACCATCATCGCCATGCCGGCCATCTCGTCGTCCTCACTGGCTGCAGCGGTGAGGGCCTGGTTGAGGAGCGCCTGGAAGTCCGGGGAATTGAACAGAGGCGTGGTATCGAGCCGGGTCTCAAACACGTACATCTTCTGGCCCATCATGTCGACATCGTTCAGACGGGTCACAGTGATGAAGCCGGGAGTCTTGACAAGCTCCAGGGCTTCTGGGCCAAGGCCGGCTGCTTCCAGCAGTTCGGCGGTGTTGCCGCCCATCAGATCCTGCGGATTAAGCGCGCCTTCCGGTAGTTCAGAAGACTCGCCACCCAGCAATCCTTCCAGCATGCCAGCGGTCGTTGGGTCGGATTCCAGCAGGTCCTCGAAGGTCATGCCTTCCCACTGGCCATTTTCATCGCGTATATAGATGATGCCATCCAGGATGACCACCCCAACGCTGCCTTCTTCCCGGCTGGAACCATCAGTGCCGCTGAAGGTGAACTCAAACGACCCCTTCATAGGCGGCATGGCGGCTGTGTCCAGCATGAAGGGTCCGCCGCCGTCAATGGTGAAGGACACATCACCCGCCGGAGCTTCGTCAGGGCTGGCGCCGAACATAGCGGCAACCGCTGCCAGACCGGACAGGGTCAGGTCCATGGTGAAGCTCATGTCAGCGGAGCTGACATCATCGCTGGCCATCGCGGATGCCAACAGGATGGCGCAGTCAGCTTCTGGCAGGTTGCCGCAAACCAGGTAGTTGTCCTCTCCCTGGGCCTGAACGGCTGGTGCCATGCCAACAAGCAGGATCAGGATAATTGCTAGGCTAACAAGACGCTTCTTCATTTGGTTGGCTCCTCTCAGTTCATAGCGCAGAATTGGATGGCGCACAGGATAAAGATACTGATACTACCTCCTCACGCCACAGCAAGGCACATTTGAGCGATACACTATATAGCCGGATACTCTTCCGCCTGAACAGAGATCACTGCCGCGTGGTAGCGTCCGGTGGGCCGTGAACACCCTGGCGAAGTGCTGACTCCGTTCCTGCTGTGGAAAGAGTCTTCTGCTATCACTTATTCTACGCGGAATTGCCCTGCAGGTTGCATGGCTTCAGTACTACTGCGTCCCAATTTGCGATAAATTCTGGCGGATTTCCAGCGTAGACAGCCTGTCAGGCGTGCGCTATACTGCAACTGTTGCATACTGTACTGATAGATGCCACTGATGGGGCATGGGCGAATTGTGAGGAGCAACAGCAATGGCCGATTTTCCGGGCAAGGGCAAGGTCGCCATTCTCAAGACCCGGCCTGAAACCGTACTAGAGGATGTCCGGCAGGTGATGCGCCTGGCGGGGTATCAGGAGGCCCTGCCCAAAGACAAGGATACCCTGCTCAAGATCAACATTTCCTGGGATACCTGGTATCCGGCCTGTTCCAGCACCCCCTGGCAGATCGAAGGGGTGATCCGGGAATTGCAGAGCGCGGGATATCCCCGGCTGATTGCGGCGCATAACGATACGGTCGTGGTTGATGCGCGAGTCGGCGAGCGCAACAACAAGCATGCCTATGTGACCGAGAAGTATGGCCTGGAGAACTGGCACCTTTACGAGCCACAGTTTCGCTGGGTGCGGTACGAGCCAAAGGAACCACTGCTGGTGCTCGACCGGATCTATCCGGAGGGTATTTACATCCCGGAGTGCTTTTACGGGCGGAATATCATCCAGCTGCCTACCGTGAAAACTCATGTCTTTACCACGATCACCGGCGCCATGAAGAACGCCTTTGGCGGCCTGCTCAGCCGCAAGCGCCACTGGACGCACGCCGCCATCCACGAGACGGTAGTGGACCTGCTGCAAATCCAGCAGGATATTCACACCGGTCTCTTTGCCGTCATGGACGGCACCTTTGCCGGGGATGGGCCAGGGCCGCGGGCCATGCGCTGGCATGAAAAGGATATCCTGTTGGCTTCCGCCGACCAGGTAGCTATCGACGCGATGAGCGCCAAGTTGCAGGGATTCGATCCGATGTCCCTGGACTTCATCCGGCTGGCTCATGAGCGCGGGCTGGGTATTGGCGACCCGAACCAGATCGAGGTGGTGGGGTACGACATCCGCGATGAGCCAGCCTGGAACTTCGTACAGGAAGACACCTTTGCCAGCAAAGGACAGAAGATGATCTATCATGGCTGGCTGAAGGGGCTAGAGGGCTTCCTGTTGCGCACGCCGCTGGTGCCGTGGAGTTACGCGGCCAGTCATGTGTATCACAACCTGTACTGGTACCCGTTTGTAGGTCGCCAGCGGGTGAAGGAAGCGCTGCAGACCAAGTGGGGGCAGCTCTTCCAGGCCTATGGCGATGGCGAGGTTGTCATGCCGGGCGAAGACCCGGAACGGATTCTGGCGGCTGCCGCCGGAGGTGCGGTGGCTATGGCTGGTGCGCTCTTTCTGGGCGGGATGTTGCTGCTGCGGGGGCGGCGCGGGCGCTAGCTGATAGCATTTTTTGTGTAGTCAAGCAATAAGCGTTGGAGAGTGCTGGATGGCAGCAGGTGACCGTCCAGCCCCTGTTACTTCTATCTGACTTCTAGTCTGAATCGGGCACAAGATAGCCCCGCCCCGGAACCGTCTGGATGAGGATGGGATGGCGCGGGTCGGCCTCAATCTTCTGTCGCAGACGGGAGATGTTCACCCGCAGGGCAGCGAAGCTGCTGCTGCCGGGTCCCCAGACGGTATTGACCAGTTGCTCACAGGCTACTGGTGTTCCCGCCTGTTCCACCAGTGCCTTCAGGATAGCGAACTCTACCGCTGTCAGCGCGATCGGCTCGCCATTGACCAGCAACATACGGCGGGCAACCTCCAACCGCAATATCCCGGCTTCCAGCACCGACCTGGCAGCCGGATTCCAGCGTATGCGTCGCAACAGCGCGCCGATGCGCGCCAGCAGTTCATCGGGATGAATTGGTCGGGAAAAGAAGTCATCGGCGCCCTGTTCCAGCGCGGTAACCCTGTCCTGAGGGGTTTCCAGGCTACTGACAAAGATGATGGGCACGCTGGAAAAGACCCGAATCCGACGCAGGATTTCACAACCGCTGATATCGGGCAGTTGCGGGTCCAGCAAGATCAGATCAGGTATGGCCTGACATACTGCCTCCAGGCCGCGCTGCCCGCTGTAAGCCATACGAACAGCATAGCTGGCTGCCTTCAGGGTGGTCACCAGACTATCAGCGAAGATCAGATCGTCCTCAATGATCAGTACTTCCTGCTGGCGCATCATCAGTACCCGCTGCGGAATACGGAGACTTAGGCTTTCTATTCACCATGTGGCACCGGATGGCTGACTGCAATCATAGCTCGGAAAGCAGTGTGCGCAACTCATGACTTACAGGCTGCCGCGGATTGCCGTTGCCCGCAACACCACCGGCGACCAGGATAACAGACCCTCAGTATCTGCCCGAATCTGAAGACGCTGGCGGGCCAGGGCCAGAAAATGCCGCCGGGCGTCCCCGGTTAGCGCCGCCACTTCCACGGCGCGGGAAGCCCAGCCCAGCATATAGGCCAGGAATGCTTCAACACTCAGGCGCAGTGTGACCGGGCGGTATTCCGTCGCCCGGATTGCCACGAAGCCAGCCTCAGCCAGGGCCAGCGCATAGTCCTCGCTATCCTGCAGCCGGGATTCCCAGGCCCGCGGGCGGGTCAGTTCAGCGCGGAATTCCTCGCACAGACCTGCCGCCTCCGGGAGCATGCAGGAAGCCAGCGTCTCATCCACGATCAGGCGCGGGTCGTTTTCACCGTCATACGGCCCCCATTCCTGAAGGGCCAGCCGCCCACCGGGGCGCAACACCCGCGCTGCTGCGCGTAGTGCCTGTTCCGGCGGGCAGTCTCCCAGGCCGAAAGAACTGAAAACGACATCGGCGCAGCGGTCGGCCAGCGCATCAAGGGTAGCGGCGTCAGCCAGCAGGAGGCAGGTACGCGGCCAGTGTTGCACGGCGCGGACCGCCGCTGCTGCCTGCAACATCGGCAGGGAAATGTCGATGCCCAGGCTGCGCCGGGCGTGGGGAGCCGCTTGCCGGAGGGCGAAGCCGGTGCCCGTGCCGAGATCGAGGACGGTATCCGCGAGGGTCGGGGGTGTGCTATAAACCAGGTCATGGGCCAGTGGCCCGAATACCGGGGCCATCGCTGTTTCGTACACGGGCGCGGTCAGGCGGTAGAGCCGGGCGATTACCGTTGCCGTACGTTGCATAAGCGTGCCCTTAGCGTAGGGTAACAGATGCCGCTCAGGTGCTATAATCAAATACGTTTTTCATCCGCTTTTGAATGCGGATGTCCGGTGGCGATGCGGCCAGGCAGCGGTATCAGCAGCTTGGACGGGTGGAAATACTAGCTCACTCGCAGTTCCTCTAGCTACAAGACGTTCCGCGTATGCCACGGGTGGAAGGCTGACCGGATCAGAGACTCTGGTCAAGGCCGGTAGATGCTGCTACACTAACCGTCCGCGTCGCCATGCTTTATCGTAGCGTTTGGAGATGGCTGGCGGCCAGGAAACAGGTTTCTGGGTGCAGCGCGCTGCTGCCGGGGCGTACTGCATCGGGGAGTGACTTACATGGTAGATTCCTCGGAACATACAACACAGCGTATCCCGCGGGTAACCCCCGCGAGTCAGGATCGGACTGAGCGGTCCCTTTCCCGTTTGCGCCAGCGCCATACACGCCGGCGGCAGCCGCAGCGCGGCGGCTGGTTGCGGGCATTGATCCAGTGGGGGCTGGTGGCCCTGATCGGCCTGATCATCATCGGCGTGATCGTTTCTCCGCTGGTGTACCGCAGTTTGCGCCCGCAGTACCGCGAGCAGATCAAGCACTATCTGCCGTTCATGGCTGCCTTTGACCCGCAACGTGAATACACTGCCGATACCCTGCCTACAGTAGCAGCGAATAGCGAGTCGCTCACGGCAGCCGCGTTGCTGCTTACCCCGGCGACGGAGGAACCAGCGGCTGTGGTCGGTGATCCGCTGGCCACACCAACGCCCAATGAAGACATGCTGATTATCATCACGGCTACGCCGTCGCCTATCCCGACCAGTGGTCCAACCCTGACCATTCCGCCGCAGGAGACAACGCCTCCTCCGACACCTATCCTGCCAACGCCAACGGCTACCCTGCCGCCGCCCACGCCGATTCCGCCGACCGATGTCCCGGCTACGGCGGTAGCGCTGTTGCCTTCGGCGCGGTTGTATGGCTTCCAGCACATCTACCAGACCTGGAACAACTGCGGCCCGGCCACCCTGACGATGGGCCTGACCTATTTCGGCTGGACACAGGATCAGAGTGTTGCGGCCAGCTTCCTCAAGCCAGATGTCGAGGACAAAAACGTCAGCCCCTGGCAGATGGTGCGCTTTGTCAATGAGCATACCGGCGTGCGTGCTCTGTGGCGGATGGGCGGCGATCTGAACATGATTCGCCGGCTGATCCTGGAAGGCTTCCCCGTCATTGTCGAAACAGGTTACATGCCGGAAGGCTACGACTGGATGGGGCACTACCGGCTGGTGATCGCTTACGACGATCAGTTGCAGCAGATATACGTGTACGACAGCTTTCTGGGTCATGGCAACTTCCAGGGGTTGACAGTCTCCTACGACTATTTCGACGAAATGTGGCAGCACTTCAACCGCACCTACATTGTGCTTTACGAGCAGGGGCGGGAGAATGATCTGCGTGCGGTGCTGGGCGAGCACGCTGATCCGACCACCAATGCCCGGCTGGCCCTGGAAGTGGCCCGGCAGGAAGCCACCGCCCGGCCCGATAACCCGTTTGCCTGGTTCAACATGGGCACAAGCTACCTGGCTCTGAACATGTATGACGAGGCGGCTCGCGCTTATGACCAGGCCCGCAATGCTGGCCGGGGATTGCCCTGGCGTATGCTGTGGTACCAGTTCGGACCATTCGAGGCCTACTACAAGGTTGGGCGTTACGATGATGTGCTGGCGCTGGTGCAAGCCAACCTGGGCACAACGCCCTACGTGGAAGAGACATACTACTGGACGGGGATGGTCTATATGGCCCGTGAGCAATACGGCCCGGCCCGCACCCAGTTCAACCTGGCGCTGGAGCATAACCGGTACTTTGACCCGGCCAGGGAGGCGCTTGAACAACTGGCGGCGCTCACTGGCAGTTGAGGCTGCCGGGCGCATGAGATGGTGATACTATCCAGGGCACGGGTGTGGCCGTGCCCTTTTGCTTGAAGGATCGCTTGCAACCGGGAGTCTGCTGATGAGCGCAAAGCCTGACGCGCCGGTAACGGATGCAGCGCATACCACGCTGGGGCATCTGGCGCGTTCTACTGTGTTGCTGATGATCGCTTTTGGTGCGGCCAAGGCGATCAGCCTGCTGCAAACCTTCATCATCGCCCGCAAGATCGGGCTGGATACCCGCTGGGATTCGTACATCACGGCCAACCGCATCCCGGAGTTGCTGGTCCTCATGATCGGCGGCGGGGCGCTGGGGTATGCGTTCATCCCGGTCTTCAGCGGCTTGCTGGCCCGCCGGGCACGTATCGACGCCTGGAAGCTGGCCAGCCATGTGATCAATACGATCTTCGTGGTGACGGCGACGCTCAGTCTCTTTGCCTTTATCCTGGCACCGTGGCTGGTGCACACCTTCCTGGCGCCGGGCTTCCCGCCGGAACAGGTGGGGCAGGCGGCGGCGCTGATGCGCATCCTGCTGCTTTCCACGCTGATCTTCTCCGTTAGCGGTATCTTCCAGGGCATTCTGCACAGCCATAGCCATTTCCTGTTGCCAGCGCTGGCCCCGATTCTGCAGGACCTGGGTCTGCTCTTCGGGATCGTCTTTTTGCTGGATCGCTTTGATATTTACGGGGTGGCCTGGGGCGCGGTGCTGGGTGCGGCCCTGCACTTCAGCATTCAATTGCCGGGCCTGATTCATTACCGGGCGCGGTGGTGGCCGGAGCTGGGCTGGCGCGATCCCAACCTGCGCCGGGTGATCGTGCTGATGATCCCGCGTCTGCTGGGTCTGGGCGTGGTCAGCTTCAACTTCCTGGTGGCGAACAACATTGCGTCGCGGCTGGGGGAAGGAGCGGTCAGTGCCTTTGACTGGGGCTGGAAGCTGATGCAGATCCCGCAGACGTTGATCGGGACGGCCATGGGATTCGTGATTTTCCCCACCCTGGCGGCGCTCAGCGAGCTGGGCGATGAGACTGGCAAACGCCGGGCTTTTGCCGGGGCGCTGCGCTTCATCCTGGTGGCCACGATCCCGTCCGCGGTGGGGCTGTTGCTGGTGGGCAGGCCGGGCATCGCCCTGCTGGAAGGCGGGGCCTTTGACGCCAGCGCCACGGATATGGTCTATAGCGCGTTGCAGTTCTTTGCCATCGGGATCATCCTTCATTCTGTACTGGAGATCACGGCGCGCGGCTTTTATGCGGATAAGGATACGCTGACCCCGCTGCTGGCGGCAGTGACCGGGGCGGTGTTCGGGGTGCTGGTGGCGCTCCTGCTAGCGCCGGTGCTAGGTGTAGGGGCGCTGGCGCTGGCGAATTCGGCGGCGATCGGCGTCGAAGTGACCATGCTAATGATCATCCTGCGGCGACGCTGGCACGGTCTGAACGGCCCGGTGGTGCTGGGGACGCTGACCCGCTCGGCGCTGGCCAGTGTGGCGATGGCCGTTGTGATTCTGGCCCTGGATGCGGCGCTGGCGGCGGCGGGCTTCGGGCAGGATACCGGTGAGAAACTGGAACTGGTTGTCCGTGTCGTAGCAGTAGTGGTGGTTGGTGGCGCCGTCTATGTCGGCGCTGCATTATTGCTGGGGATGGGCGAGATCCGCCAGGCGATGGTGATGTTGCTGCGGCGCGGCGCACGCGACGAACAGGCGGCGCCGGTGCTGCTGGATAGCGAAGAGGCGCAGGTCGATGGCTATTGAGATAGTGACGCTTACACTGGGTATTGTGCAGACTAACTGCTACATCGTCGCTGATACTGGGTCCGGCGCGGCAGTGGTGATCGATCCAGCTGATGATGCAGCGGCGATCCTGCAGGCGGTCAAGGCGCATGGATGGACAGTTCACCAGATTCTGGCGACCCACGCCCACTTCGATCATGTGCTGGCGGCGGATGATCTGCGCCAGGCAACCGGAGCGCCCTTCTGCCTGCACGAGGCCGACCTGCCGGTGTTGCAGACCATGGCGTTGACCGGGCAACTCTTCGGGCTGGAACTCCCCCCGGCTCCGGAGCCAGACAGCTTTGTTGTGGCCGGCGAGCAGATCACGGTTGATGGCCTATCCCTGCGCGTGCTGTTCACGCCGGGACATACGCCCGGCCATGTCAGCTACGTGCTGCCCGCCGCCCGGACGGTCTTCAGTGGCGATTGCCTGTTCCAGGGGAGCATCGGGCGGACGGACCTGCCCGGCGGGGACTATGACCTGTTGCTGCGTTCGATCCGGGAACAATTGCTGCCGCTGGGCGACGCCTTTACGGTAGCTTCCGGCCACGGGCCGCTGACGACCATTGGCGCGGAGCGGGCCAGCAACCCATTTTTGACACGCGGCCCGTTCTGAAGTAGCTTCAGCGTTCCAGGATGGCCTGAAGCTGGGGGGTCTTGGCGTTCATCGCAGTGATCACGGGGGCCAGGCGGGCATCCCGATCAACAAGCACGGCCAGGAAGTTGCGCCCACAGGGATAGATCAGCAGCACACCTTCTTCGCCCTGCACCAGCAGGCGTTGCAGCGCCCCCTGGGCCAGGCGCTCCAGCGTGCGACGGGAGAGGCCGGCCATGACGCTGGCCATGGCTGCGACCTGCGGGCTGCTGGTGGGGTTGATGTGGCTGTCCGCACTGGTGTCGGGAGGGTAGGCTTCGACGAGCAACCCTTCCACGCTCAGTACAACCGCGGCCTGCACCCCGCGCTGGCCTTCTTTGAGGCTCCTGAGAATCTCTCCAAGGGCTTCCGAGCGGTACATCCTGCTACTTCCCGTGCTCACAATTGATGCCGTCATCAGTCTATTGTAGAGGATCAGGGCCGCGGCTCAAGTGTACCGGAGTACGGCTGGCCTGGCGACCGATGCCGTATAAGGTAGTGTATCTTTCGCGGTTGAAATTCAGATGCCGGTTGGAAGGTTGCCCATCTAAGCACCAAATCGCATGTGTATTTTCTCTCAAAATGACACGCGACTTCATTCTGTTGCAGGAACATGAAAACCATTCCACGAATTTCAACCGAAAAGGATACAGTACCCCGTATAATCCAGCAGGGGGCGATCTTCAAGCGAAGATCGCCCCCTGAAACAGTGCTGGGATCCTTTACTTGCTCTGCGCCAGGGTTAGCTCGTAGAGGCCGCTGGTGCTACCCGATTGACCACCATAGCGGGCAGCATAGATGTAGTAGGTGCCGGACGCTGGCAGGGTGTAGCGAGGTATTTGGGCGTTGTAGCCGCCGACAGCCGGGTCTTCAGCATCATCGTTGTAGTCCAATGTCGCTCCGGTAGCATCCATCAGGGTGAGGGTTGAGTCCAGGTCGCCAGAGGTAGCTCGCATGGTGATGACCACCACCTGGCCGGCCTGGCCTTCGAATGACCATACCTGGCCGAAAGAGGTATTGCTGATCTCTCCCGTGACGGTCTGGTTGATACTGATTGGCGTGCTGCTGGAGAATGGCCCACCGGCGCTCAGAGTCAACTCGTACGTGCCACTGCTTGAGCCATCCGATCCGGCGAAGCGTGAAGCGCGGATGACATAGCGTCCGGTCGCTGGTAGTATGAACGAGAGCTGGGAATCCAGGCTGTTGCGCAAAGGAATCACAGAGTCGTCATTGCTGACCAGTTCCATTCCTGCGCTGTCCAGCAGGCTCAGATAGGGGTCGAGATCGCCGCCAGTGCTGATCATGGTGACGGTGACGGTATCGCCAGCTGTGCCGTCAAAGGTCCAATCCTGCTCGTAGGTGGTATTGTTGATCTGGCCGGTTACGGTCTGGCCTATGCTGATGCTGCCGCCGCCGATCGTCGCAGGTGCTCCGCCGGGCTGAGCGACCCCGCCGGCCTCCAGCCGTAGCCGGTAGTCGCCGCTAGAGGTGCCCGACTCCTCGGCAAAGCGGGTGGCGCGGATCGTATACAGGCCGGTGGCGGGCAGGGTGAAACGGGCGATCTGGGCATTGTACTGGCCGATACTGGTATCTTCGGCGTCATCGTTGTAGGCAAGTTCGTTACCCGCTGCGTCAAGCAGGTAAAGGTACGGGTCCAGGTCACCGGTGACAGTCTGCATGGTGATGGTGATGACATCTCCGGCATTTCCCATGAACGTCCAGTCCTGGCTGTAGGTGGCGTTATTGATCGCGCCTCTGACGGCGTCGCCATAGGCCAGGCTCGCTTCGCCGCCAGGGGCTGCCGCAGTCTGCACCTGAATGCTGAGTATGCCGGGACAGGCGGTGGCAGTATCCCGCCCGCTGAAGACGACGATCGGCGCAGAGCCATCGATCGGCAGAGCTTCTACCAGGACGATCGCACCGGGGTTGAAGGTCTGGTGGATGTTGATCTGGGTTGGGAAGACTGGCACGAGGTAGTGTACGGTCAGGGTTTCGCGGCCGGCGGCGGTGGCAGAAGCCCAGGCGGTGCTGTAGTCGCCGCAGCCGGTGGTGTTGGGTGCGCCGGTAGCCTGCTGGGCTGACCAGCTGCTGGAGGCGTACTGCGAGGTGGCCTCGGCGCGGAAGGCCCACTGGCGAATCTCCGTACCGCTGGAATCAGTGCCGACCAGCTCAACCGCGTCGATCTCATTCCAGTTGTTGATCAACGCCTGGTCGAGGGTGATCCGTACAGTGTCAACCGGCGCGCCGCCTCCAGGCGGGACTACTGGCTCGACAGTTGCGCCGACGTCAACGGTCAACACGCCGGGGCAGGCGGTGGTCAAGTCGTACCCCCTGAAGACCGGGATCGGCGCGGAGCCGTCAGCAGGGAGAACTTCTACCAGGACGATCGCGCCGGGATTGAAGGTCTGATAGATGTTGATCTGGGTTGGGATGACCGGCGTGGCGTAGTAGACAGTCAGAGCGTCCTGGCCGGTGGCGGTGGCGGAAGCCCAGGCGGTGCTGTTGTCGCCGCAGGTGGCGGTGTTGGGCGCACCGGTAGCCTGCTGGGCCGACCAGCTGCTGGAGGCATACTGCGAGGTGGCCTCGGCGCGGATAGCCCACTGGCGGATCTCGGCACCGCTGGCATCTGTCCCGACCAGCTCAGCCGCGTCGATTTCATTCCAGTTGTTGGTCAGCGTCTGGTCGAGGGTGATCCGTACGGCGTTGACCGGCGTGGTAACTGCCTGGGCAGGGCTACTGGTTGTTGGGCCGCTGGTCGGGCTGGTAGGGCCGCCAGAGGACGACTCGCTGATCGTGATGGACTGCAACATGCTGTCAAACTGGCTGGTGAATCCCTGAGCAGTGGGAGCTACTGCAGCTACCATGTAGGCATAGTTGTTGGTGGTGATGATAACGATGTCGTAACTGAATCCCACAAAGTCCGGTACTGCAGCATTTATACGCAGGGCCGGGAAGCCAGCCACTGTGATGGCCAGCGGTGTGCTTACCTCTACTCCAAATTCACCGGCAAACGCGTTCAGAACGTCCTGCGGTGAGCCTATCGCGCCGACCATCTCGGATGAAAAGGCAGCGATGATAACGGCGGGCGAATCAGGTGGTGCGTCGCTGTTGATGACGTCGAAGGCGGGGTCGGAGAGCAGAATTCGGGTCTGTTCGTCGGGGACCTGGGTGCCCCAGCCAGCCGGGTAGCGGATCGCGAAACCGACTTCCGGCCAGTTCAGGGTCTGATCCAGTCCCTGCGCCAGGACCGGGCTAGTGGCGCTGAAGATAGTGAGCGCCACCATGAAGACGGCAAAGCAGCGTGGAGCTTTCATAGATCTTTCCTTATCTGCAGTAGATGGCGCAAAAAAAGGTACAATCAGGCGCCACTATCTCTACTATCATCATACTCGGTGTATTTCCTGCTGCAACCATGCCTGTAGTCCCATCCGAGGCGAGGAGTGGGGCCGGAAAGTACCTGAGTGCCCGGCAGGGCTGGAGCGCCGTCTTGTGACCGTCAACCACGTGCTGATCATCTTTCTGGACGGTATTGGCCTGGGTGCGGATGATCCCCGCCACAATCCGTTTGCTGTGGCGCAGATGCCGCTGCTCAACAGCCTGGCCGGGGGGCGCTGGCTCATCGATCGGCCCCGCCACCAGAATGGGAGCGCCAGCTTTGTGCCAACTGATCCACGTCTGGGCGTCACTGGCCGCCCGCAGAGCGCCACCGGGCAGGCGGCCATCCTGACCGGCCGGAACGTAGCCGCGGAGATCGGCGAGCACTACGGCCCTCGCCCTGATGACCGCATTCGGGCGATCCTGGCGGAGGATAATCTGTTCATGCAGGTGGTAGCACGGGGTGGAACTGCAGCGCTGATCGACGCCTATCCGCCTGGCTTTTTTCAGGCGGTCAGCCGGGGGAAACGGCTTCTGTCCTCCATCCAGCAGTGTGTGCATAACGCCGGGCTGCCGCTGCTGGATGTGGCGGCGTTGCGGCGGGGCCAGGCGATGAGTCCTGACTGGACGGGCGACGGCTGGCGCAGCGAACTGGGCTACACTGATACGCCGGTTTACGCGCCGGAAGAAGCAGGCCGGTTGCTGGCAACGCTCACCCGACAGCGGACGCTGACCTTCTTTTCCACCTGGGTAACGGATGTGCTGGGCCATCGCGGGCCGTTTGAGCGGGCGGTGGCGCTCCTGGAACGTTTTGACCAGGTGATGGCCGGGCTGCTGGCAGACTGGCCACCTGATGCCCTGTTGATCGTGACCAGCGATCATGGCAATATGGAAGACCTGAGCACGCGGCGTCACACCGAGAATGACGTTCCCACATTGCTTGTCGGTCCTGAGCATGCGGCGCTGGCAGCCTCCGTGCGTGATCTCACTGACCTGACCCCGTTGGTTCTGCGTGCGCTGTACGGCGCGCCCGCGTAGCGTGCTACAATAAGGCAGATTGGCATGGCAGGGCAGACGCCCCGGGGAGCAGACCCGATGATCGAAGAGTACACGCCTGAGGAGCAGGCTGCGCTGCTGAAGATCGCCCGCGCTGCTGTGGAAGATGCAGCTGCTGGGCGGGAACCTGCGCCGCTGGACCTGGCCGGATTGCCGCCGGCGCTGACCAGACCGCGGGCCTGTTTTGTGACTCTGTACACAGCCGAGGGTGATCTGCGCGGGTGCACGGGGACGCTGACGGCCCGCCGTCCGCTGGCGGAAGAAGTGAGCGCTATGGCTGTGCAGACGGCTCTCTACGATCCGCGCTTCATGCCGGTGCGTAGTGAGGAAGTGCCGGGCCTGCGGGTTGAAATCTCGATCCTGACTCCGCCGCGCCCGCTGGCTTTTGACCGCCCGGAAGACATTCCCCGGTTGCTGCGGCCCGGCGTGGATGGCGTGGTGCTGATGGTCGGCGGACGAAGGGCGACATTCCTGCCACAGGTCTGGGAGAAAATCCCTGATCCCCATCGCTTTCTGGATATGCTGTGCCAGAAGATGGGCTTGCCCGCTGGAGCCTGGCGACGCCCTGACGTTGAGGTGCACCTGTACGAGACGGTGGTGATCGAGGAGCACGCCGCTGCTCGAGGAGGGTAACAGCCGGGCAGAAGAGTCAGCCTTTTCGTATGCTCACAAGGCTGTTACAATGCGGGAAGTTTGGGAGTTGGGGGGTGACTCAGTGTGACGATGGATCTGGGAGAGACCCGATGATTGAATCGCGCAAGTTGCTGTTCGCCCTGGTGGCGATGACGTTAATCCTTCTGGCGGCCGCCTGTAGCGGTCCGCCTGAGACGCAGGTGTACATTGTGTTAACGGCGACCCATGAACCGCCGACCCTGACCGCGCTGGCCGTGGAGACATCAGAAGCCAGCAGCGGCAATTCCGCCACGCCAACTCCGCCGGCTGCTGGTCTTGGCCCGTTGACAGTGGTAGCGACCCCGGCTATGCCAACGCCGGTTGTGACGCAGATTCAGGTGGCCGAGCAGGTGTTCCAGAACGGACGGATGTTCTGGCTGCAGCCCAATACCCAAATCTGGGTCATGGTCAATGACGAAGGTACTACCGAACATGGTCGCTGGCTGATCTTTGACGATACCTTTGTTGAAGGCGAAGTGGAGATCGATCCGGAACTCACTCCGCCTACTGATACCATCCAGCCGCGGCGTGGCTTTGGCAAGCTGTGGCGGCAGGATGAAGAAGTGCGCAATCTGGTCGGCTGGGCGATAACGCCGGAATACGGCTTTGTGACGACCTACGAATATCGCGCTGGCGGCTACCTGGATAGCGCTGGCCGTTATGTGCCCGGCCCCGGCATTCATCTGCTGACCAGCCTGGGCAACGAGGTGTTTGCCTTTGAAGAAGCAGATATGACCTGGCGGCTGGTCAAATAGCGCCGCAGCAGCCACCCCGCGCCTCCGGGGAGGAGGATCATGCGTAACTGGCAGCTCACCAGCGCAGACCCGTTATCGCTGTGCCTGGCGGCGGATGCCAGGCAATTTCATACTGACTATGGCGATGATCAGATCTGGGAACTGGTCATCGGGGAAGAACAGTCGCCCGCCCTGGTGCTGGAAACGCGCTATGGCGGGCGCTGTGGTCTGGCGCGGCTGGTGCCAATGTGGGTGGTGGATGGGCAGGTTGTCTATGAGGCGTCTGCTTACAGTGGCAAGCCGGTGTTGCATACATTCTGGCCCAGCTACCTGCGCTTGAGCGCGCAACCGCTGCCTGTGCTCAGCGTCCTGCTGGAAGTATGGGCGATGACCTCGCACGCGATCGGCGGGCGCTTCACCCTGCACAATCTGGGGGATCGCCAGCTGGAAGCCGGCGCTGATCTGTTCGCCCAAATCATGACCGAGCAGCAGAGCGGCAAGGTCAACGTCCTGACTCTCGATAGCGGCCAGTACGCCCTGCATCTGCCTGATGTGGGTAACCTTCAACCGGTGATCCTGATGCATGCGGTGCGCGCCTCCAGCAGCCCCAGCCCCAAACTGGCGGCGCGGCTATCGCTCCCGCCGGGCGAACAGGTGGCTATCCGCTGGGTTCATGCAGCGCGGCCATCCCTGGGTGAATCGCTGGCCCTGGCGGATCACTGGCTGTATCAGGAGGACTGGAACAGCCATCTGGAGCGCCTCCGCGAGATCAATGCAGCCATCCCGCAGATCGAAACCGGTGACCTGGCGCGGGACGCGACCATCGCTATGAGTTACCGGGTGGCGCTTGGCGGTCTGGTGGGGCCGGTGGCAGGCGCAGCGGAACCGGCGCTGGTACTGGCTCGCACGCCGGGGCGCGGTTACAGCCTGCGGGGCGATGGCAGCGATCACCCGGACACATGGCGCGGTGCGGCAGCGGATGAACTCTACCTGGCGTTGACTGCGCTGGCCCCGGCTGGGCCGGAACTGGCGCAGGGTATTCTGCGGCAAGTTCTGGCTTCGGCGGCCCCCGACGGGTTTGTAGATGCCCGGCCCGGCCCTGGCGGCCAGCGGAGTGGGTTGCTCAGCCTGCCGCTGCTGGCGTCAACCGCCTGGCAGATCCATACCTATAGCGGGGATCGCGCTTTCCTGCGCGAGGTCTTTCCCGCGCTGGTGCGTTTCTTCGAGCGGTGGTTTGCGCCGGACGTAGATCGGGACGGTGATGGCCTGCCGGAATGGCAATCGGTCACCCAGAGCGCGTTTCCCGGCAATCCCGCTTTTTCACCCACCTGGCGCGGCGCCCAGAACGCCGATATCCGTGCTGCAGAAGCACCCGATCTGGCCGCTTTGTTAACTGGCGAAGCGCGTAGCCTGCTGCTGATGGCCGACCTGCTGGGCGAAAAGGCGGCTGCAGCATCTGTGCAGCGGCGGCTGGAGGGTCTGCAGGCTCAGCTGAATGCCCTGTGGGATGCTGCTGCGGGCGCCTACCATTACCGTGACCGCGATGCTCATGTGACGGCGCCCGGCTTGCTTGTAGCGGAAGGGCCGGGTGACCAGACCCTGTTCCCGGCGCTCGATCTGCAGCCAGCCAACCGCCTGATCGTTCGTGTGGAAGGCGGGCGCGATCACCGTCCCGCCATGCGCCTGACGCTGGAAGGCGGTGGGGCGGATGGGCGGGCGATCGTGGAGACGCTGGAAGGGGATGATTTCCTGTGGCACCGTGGTCTGGGTACGGCGACAACCGCCGGAATCTTTGCCCGCGTTGGCCGGGTGATCCCGGAGGGGTTGAGCCGCGTGTACACGGTGCAGGTGCGCAGCGTGGATTGGACCCGCCATAACGCCGCGTTGCTGTTGCCGCTGTGGGCCGGGGCTGGCGATCCTGACCGGCGCGCGCGGTTGATTGCCGCTTTGATCGACCCGGCGCGTTACTGGCGACCTTATGGAATCTCAATTGTCCCGGCGGATGATCCGGCCTTTGACCCGGCTCAGCGCGACGGGATCGGCGGGGTATGGCCGCTGTGGAACGCCCTGCTGGGCGAAGCGCTGATTGACGCCGGACGGCCTGATCTGGCAGTCCAACTTCTGGAGCGCCTGCTGGCTGCCCGGATGCATACGCTGACGACGGAGAAGGCCTTTCGAGCGGGCTACAACAGCGATGCGCCGGAAGGCCTGGGCGAGCGCAACCACATCAGCGGGATAGCGCCGCTGCATTTGCTGTGGCGGCTGATGGGCTTTGTGATACTTTCGCCGCGCCGCGTGGCGATCGGGGGGGCGTATGCGCTGCCCTGGCCGGTGCGAGTGCGGCAGCACGGCGTGACCGTCCAGCGCAGCGCCGGCGGGGCGATCATCACGTTTGCGAGCGGCACACAGCGGCGCGTGCGGAGCGCCCGCTGGCAGATCATCAGCGACGATGCTACCCCTGAACCCTCAGCCCCTGCCGCCAGTCACTACCGGCCAACCCCGCCGCCCGGCCCGCGCCAGCGCAAAGGATCAAACGGGCGGCAGCAGGTGTCGGTGCGGGTCAGGCCGGATAAACCTGATCGATCTGATCCGTTGGCCTGACCCGGCGTGTGGTGAAACGGGCCGCTGTACAGCCCGGTACAGGAGCGACCATGCGCAAAGCGCGAGTGACCGTTCCCGCAGTCTGCACCAATCTGGGGCCTGGCATTGAGAGCCTGGGTCTGGCGCTGGGCCTGCATGTGAGCGCCGCTTTTGTCGAGCGCAGCGATAGCACGCTGTTGATCGAAACGCATGGCGAAGGCGGCGCCGATCTGCCTGCTGATTGCTACCATCCAGTGATGTACGCGGCGGTGCGCGTGTTCCAGCAGGTGGAGGATTCCCCGCTGGGGTTGCGCCTGGATGTGCGCAATGCCATCCCTCTCAACATCGGCCTGGGCGCGGAAGAGGCGATGACCGTGGCCGGACTGATCGGAGCCAACAACCTGATGGGGATGCCGCTGACGCGCGATGATCTGATTGCCCTGGGGGTGGAGATTCTGGGGCGCGCCGATGGGCTGGTTGCGGCGATGTTGGGCGGACTGACCATTGCCGCCAGGGGAGACAGCGGCGCTGTTTTCCGGCGCGTCGATGTGGCGCCGCTGAAAGTCCTGGTTGTCGCTCCCCAGCTGGAACACTACGACCCGGAGGATATGTCACTGCCAGCGACGATCGCTTATGCGGACGCTGTGGCCAATATTGGACGGGCGGAGCTGATGGTTGAGGCTCTTCGTGGTGGTGACTTCAGGCTGTTGAGCCAGGTGCTGGCCGATCGGGTGCTTGATCCATATCTTGGCGAATACATTCCGGGGTATCGGGAAGCGGTGGAAGCGGCGATCAAGAGCGGGGCGCTTGGCGTGACGATCAGCGGCAATGGCCCGGCCCTGTTGATCTTCGCTGCGGCCAACCACTACCGGATCGCCGATGCGGTGCAGTCCATCTTTGACAGCCGGGATATCCTCTCGCGGGTCTGGACGCTGCTGGTCGATACGCAGGGTGTGGTGGTGACAGCGGCGGAGATGCATCCGGAGTAGGGGCAGACGGTCTATGACGGCATTGCGCGGCCAGCAGGTGCTGGTTACCGGGGCAGGTGGTTTCCTGGGCGGTGCGCTGGCTACCCGCCTGCTGGCGGAAGGCGTCCGTGTGCGTGGTCTGGTGCGCTCGGAGGCGCGCGGTGCGGAGATTGCCGCGCGTGGCACAGAGCTATGTGTGGGCGACCTGAACGATGCAGAGGCTTTGCAGCGTGCGGTGGCTGGCTGCACGGTGGTATTCAACGTCGCAGCGGCTACAGGCGGCCCGGCAGCGGAGCAATACCGGGTCAACGTCACGACGGTGGGGCAACTGGTTGAGGCGGCCTGCGCCGCCGAAGTCCGCCGGATTGTCCATGTCAGCAGCATCGCTGTCTATGGTTATGACCGGCCCGGAATCATGCATGAGGGTTTGCCCCCGCGTCCTGGCCTGGAGCATTATGCCCAGAGCAAGGCGCTGGGCGAGCAGGTGCTGTTTCGTCGAGCGGGCGAACTGGGCGTGGAGGCGACGGTGATCCGACCGGGTATGATCTACGGGCCGGGATCGCACTTCTGGACGGGACGGTTCTTCGCGGTGATGCGGCGGCGACCTGCTCCCCTGCCGGGCGATGGAACGGCCTACTGCCCGGTGATCTATGTCGAGGATGTGGTCGACCTCCTGCTGGTTGCGGCGGAGCATCCGGCGGCGGTGGGATGTGTGTTCAACGCTGTCTCCGATGAGCCGGTGACCTGGCGGCAATTCCTGGGCGCGTACGCGGCGATGGCCGGGCATCAGTGGTTGATCCCGGTGCCAGCGTCTCTGCTGCTGACTGGCGCGGCAATACTGGAGCCGTGGCTACGCTTGCGCGGGGAACCACAACCGATCCGTCAGATGGTCGCGGGCCTGGTGGCCCGGCGGCGGGGCTACAGCATGAACCGTGCCGCCGACCGGCTGGGCTGGCGTCCGCGCGTCAGCCTGGTGGAAGGTATGCGCCGGGCTGAAGCCTGGCTGCGGGAGACGGGGCAGCTGGCCTGATGGAACCGCTGGCGTTGATTCTGATCGGGCTGGGCACGCTGATCGTGCTGGGCGTCGGGCTGTGGTACCTGCTGTGGCTGACAGAGGGGATGTATCTCGGCTGGCGGGTGGTGGCGCTGCTCTACGACTGGTATGCCTTCCGCTACGATCGCACCAAGAACTACGATCCAGTCTACGAGACCTTCTTCCTGGCGCGTCCGCTGCTTCACCGGTTGCAGGCGGAGGGCGTGGCTGCGCCGCTGGTGCTCGATGTCGCTACCGGCACCGGACGGATGCCCGCCCTGCTGCTGGAACAGGATGATTTCCAGGGCCGGGTGGTTGGCCTGGACATTAGCCGGAAGATGCTTTTTCGGGCGGCGCTCAAGCTGTACCGCCAGCATCGGGCAGCGCTGATCTGGCACACGGCCAGCGATTTGCCGTTTTTCGATAATACATTTGATGTGGTGACCTGCATCGAGGCCTGGGAATTCTTCCCCGGAGCGCGGGAGGATCTACGCGAACTGGTTCGGGTGCTGCGCCCCGGTGGGACACTGCTGATCACCAACCGCACCGGGACGGACGCCCGCCTGATGCCCGGCAAGACACTTTCCACCGCGGCCATGCAGGCGTGGTTGACGGACGAACTGGGGCTGGTCGATGTGCAGCATGAGCGCTGGCAGGTCGATTACGACCTGTTCTGGGCGCACAAAGCGGGAACTTCCACGCCGGTGGGGCCACGCCCGCTGGCCGAGATTTTGCGCTGTCCAGCCTGTTGCACCGGGCAGATGATCCCGGCGGAAGGCGGGGTGTGGGTCTGCCTCTCCTGCGAGCAACGAGCGACGGTAGGCGAAGATGGGGTGATCGAACTGCTACCGTTGCTCCGGGAAGGCGGCTGTTGAAACACCCGCAGGCTCATGCTAGAATGGCGCGGGTCAGCCCGCAGGTATCCGCATGAGGAGTGTGCGACGTTGAAGGTTCTGACGCACGAATATGCCCGGCTGGTGCACGAAGCCATCGAACACGCCCAGGCGGCAGGGGACCTGCCGCTTTTTGAAATCCCGGAGGTCCGGGTGCAGCCGCCGAACAATCCCGGCTTCGCTGACTACGCCACGCCAGTGGCGATGCAGCTGGGCCGCCTGGCCCGCAAGCCACCGGCGGAGATCGCAGCGATCATTGTCCGGCATCTTCCGGATGCACCGTTTGCTGGCGCAGCGGAGGTGGCCGGGCCGGGTTTCATCAACTTCCGCCTGAGCGACGACTGGCTCAAGCAGCAGGTGGAGACGATTATCGCCGAGGGCGATGACTTCTGTGCCCTGCAGATCGGGGCCGGCAAACGCGCCCAGGTGGAATTTGTCAGCGCTAACCCGACCGGGCCGCTGCATATTGGCCGCACGCGCGGCGCAGTCATCGGCGATTCGATCGCCCGCGTGCTGGAGGCCGTCGGTTACCGGGTTGAGCGCGAGTACTACTTCAACAACGCCGGGCGCCAGATGGAGATGCTGGGGCGCTCCCTGCGAGCGCGTTACCTGCAGGCGCTCGGCCAGGATGCGCCGCTGCCGGAAGAAGGCTACGCGGGCGAATACCTGGCCGAGGTAGCTGCGCGGCTGGTCGCTGAGGTGGGTGATGCTTGGCGTGAAGCCGACTGGCCGCCCTTCAAGGAATATGCCGAGAAGGTGATCTTCGAATGGATCCGGGCCTCGCTCCTGCGGCTGGGCGTGCGCCATGACGTGTTCTTTAACGAGAACAGCCTGTATGAAGATGGCTCGGTCTGGCGGACACTGGAGGCGCTGCGTGAGCGCGGCTACATCTACGACGCGCCGGTCTGGGAAGGGGCCAGCGAGGCCGAACGGGCACAGGCCGCCACCAGCGGTGCGGCGAATGCAGCCTGGTTCCGCTCCACCGCTCTGGGTGATGAGAAGGATCGCGTTCTGGTCAAGGCCAGCGGTGAGCCAACGTATACCCTGCCAGACATCGCCTATCATGTCAACAAGATGGAGCGCGGCTTTGACCTGCTGGTGAACGTGCTGGGCGCTGACCATGGTACGCAGTACAAAGTCGTGCAGCGCGGCCTGCAGGCGCTGGGCTACGATCCGTCGCGGTTGCATGTGATCATCCACCAGATGGTGCGTATCTATCGCGGTGGGGCGCTGATCAAGGGCAGCACACGGGCCGGGGATGTCATCCCGGTGGATGCTGTGATTGACGAAGTAGGCGCGGATTCGGTGCGTTACTTCCTGCTGGCTCGCAGCGCCAATACCGATGTCGAGTTTGACCTCGACCTGGCCGTTGCTCAGAACAACGAAAACCCGGTGTACTACATCCAGAATGCTCATGTACGTTGCGCGGGTATCTTCCGTATGGCGGAGCAACGGGGCTTCAGTGATGCGGGCGCTGATCTGAGCCTGCTGGGTGAGCCGGAAATAACCTTCCTGCGGCAGGCGCTGCGGCTGGGCGAGACGCTGATCTACGCGCTGGAGGAGATGGCCCCGCACCAGATCGCCTTCTTTGCCCTGGAAACGGCCCGGCTGTTTCACCCGATGTATGACAATGTGCGGGTATTCCATAGCGAGGTGCCGGAAGACGTAGCACGGGCGCGGTTACGCTTTTACCGGGCGGCGAAGGTGGTCTTCAAGCGCCTGCTGACGTTGATGGGCATGAGCGCGCCGGATGTGATGTAACAGTTCGGGCTGGCAGGAGCATAATCGATTGCTGGTGAGTAGGAAGGGGCGTGCCGGTGGGACTGAAACCGGATCACTGGATTCGCAAAATGGCGCTGGAGCACCGGATGATCGAGCCGTTCGAGGATCGCCAGATTCGCAACGGCGTGATCAGCTATGGCGTATCATCGTATGGTTACGACATCCGGGTTTCTAACGAGTTCAAGGTGTTCACCAATGTGCATTCCGCTATTGTGGACCCCAAGCGGTTTGACAAGGCCTCGATGGTGGACATCGTGTCGGACGACCCGATTCTGATCCCGCCGAATTCGTTCGCCCTGGCTCGCACAGTTGAGTACTTCCGCATCCCGCGCCGGGTGCTGACGATCTGCGTGGGTAAATCGACCTATGCCCGCTGTGGCATTGTGGTCAATGTGACGCCCTTTGAGCCGGAGTGGGAAGGGTATGTCACACTGGAGATCAGCAATACCACACCGCTGCCCGCCCGGATTTACCCCAATGAGGGTATTGCCCAGGTGCTATTTTTTGAGGCGGATGAGGAATGCGAAGTTTCCTACGCTGATAAGAAGGGCAAGTACCAGCATCAGCAGAACATCGAGCTACCTAAAGTCTGATGTCACTCTACGAGCTGCCGCCTGCAACGCCAGAACCAACCCCGCCCTTTGCCGCGTCTGAAAGCGATCCGCAGATGATCGCGCTACAGGAAGCAGTCAGGGCGGTCATGGCCGTCGAGATCACCGACCAGATCGCCAGTGGGGATCACAGTGGCCTGCTGTTCCGCGGGCAACTGGTGCTGCCTGCCACTGAGGCGGCTCTATACCTGGAAGAACGCCTGACGCCGCTGGGCTATTCAGCCTTCTTGCAGCGGGAAGGCGAAGTCGATACCGTTCTGGTTGTACCGGGCATCGCCGATGCTGATCAGGCTGCACCGGGCGGCGGCCCACTGCGGCGGGCGGTGCGCGCCTCCGGGCGTTCGCCACTGTGGTTACACATCGCCCTGTTGCTGGCGACGATCGCTTCGACGGTGTACGCTGCGTCGTTTCTCCTGAATGGCGCCGATCTGGGGCTGGCCGAAGCGCTGGCAGCGGGCGGGCCATTCGCCCTGACGCTCCTGTTTATTCTGGGCGTGCATGAGATGGGCCATTACCTTGCTGCTCGTCGCCACGGCGTGAAGGTTACGCTACCGTTCTTCATCCCGCTGCCCATCCCCGGCAGTCTGGGCACGATGGGCGCGGTGATCTTCATTCGCAGTGCTCTCAAGACACGCCGGGCGCTGTTTGATGTAGGGATCAGCGGGCCGCTGGCCGGGCTGGTGGTAGCTCTGCCTATGTTCGTGATCGGGTTGCTATTGCCGCCGATTACGTTTGGCGCGCCGATCAATCTGATCTTCCGAGGTGTGGGGGTACCACCTCTGCTGGAAGCGCTTGGCGCGCCGCTAGTGGAAAGCAGCCTGAGCCGGGCTATCCTGTTGCATCCGGTGGCGCTGGCAGCATGGTTCGGTGTGCTGCTGACGGCGCTTAACCTGCTTCCGCTGGGTCAGTTCGATGGCGGCCATGTGGCTTATGCGTTGTTTGGCCGCCGGGCATGGCCGCTGGCTTACCTGGTTCTGGGCATGCTGGCCCTGGCCGGGATCTTCTTCTGGCCGACCTGGCTGGTCTGGGCTGTCCTGGCCTCGTTGACCGGCCTGCGCCATCCGCCGCCCCATGATGATATTACGCCGCTGGATATCCGACGCCGGATACTGGGCTGGCTGACCATCCTCATCTTCCTGCTGATTGTGGTGCCACGCCCGATCATCAGCCGTCAGGTACTGACGGTCAACCCCAACGCGTCACCCATCCCGACCCTGGTCGTACCTAACATTCCAACGCCGACGCCCTTTGACCCTGGCGCGTACAAATAGCCGGATTCCAGACTGTCTCTTCAATTCCCGGCAGGTCTCAAGTAGAATAAATAATCTGCCTGTTGCCGGTCTGAGCCACCATTTTTCGTAACAGGGATTGGCTCGGCTGGCACTCGTGAGTCGTTCGCCGCATGGCCGCGGCCTGCCAGAGGAGGATCTACCGCCGATGGAAGCCGGTATCGACTTCGGGACGACGAATTCTAGTCTCGCCCGCTTTGATGGGGAGCAGGTGCGGTCTTTCACACTCGATCCAGCCAACAAAGACCCGCGTCTGTTGCCCTCCCTGATCTATATCCCCCGCGATCAGAAGGCAGTGGTGGGCTTTGATGCCGCTCGCCGCTATATTGCCGAGAATGTGGGACGGCCCATCCGCTATGAGCGGCGCTACGTGGGCGACATCGAGATCATGGTCGCCAGCACTGGCGGCAGCCCCATCATCTACAATGAGCAAATCTATGCCTATGAGGATGTTGAGGCGCCGGGTCGCTTTCTGCAATCGGTCAAGACCGTGCTGCGGGATGAAAACTACGGGGGAACATTCATCTTTCAGCGGCACTATACCGCCCGTGACCTGATTGCCCTGGTGCTCAGGCAGGCCAAAGCGCAGGCCGAGCACGAGCTTGGCGCAGCAATCACGGATATTGTGCTGGGACGCCCGGTGATCTTCTCCCATGATCCTGCTGTTGATGCGCAGGCCCAGCAGACGCTCCACGAGGCGGCGCTGCAGGCCGGCTTCCGGAAAGTCAGCTTTGAACTGGAGCCGGTAGCGGCGGCTTACGCCTACCACATTGGGACCGATCGCCGCCAGACTGCGCTGGTCTTTGACTTTGGCGGCGGGACGCTGGACTTCACGGTAGTACGGCTGGGCGGCCCACAGGCCCCGGAAATCATCGCCACGGAAGGTGTGTTGCTGGGGGGAGACGATATTGACCGGCGGATTGTGGCGAGTATGGAAAAGTACTTTGGTGCAGGTACGACCTTCCGCCCCGGTTTCAGCCATCAGGAGTTGCCCTTTCCACGCTATATCACCCATCACATCCAGGACTGGCAATCCCTGCTGGAACTGGCCACCCCGGAGAACGCCCAGCTGATTGACCACGCGATCAAGACCAGCAGCAATCCGGCGCGCATCCGGGCACTCAAGTCGCTGGTCAACAACAATCTGGGTTTTTCCCTGCGCAACGAGGCCGAGCGCGTCAAGATCACGCTCTCCGATTCGCTTTATGCGATTTATGCGGTTAAGGGGCCAAACATCAACATCAGCGAAACCTATACCCGCAACCGGCTGGAGAACCAGATTCGCCGCACCCTGGACCCGATCAACGCCGGGCTGGATGCGGTGCTGGCCCGGGCGGGGATGACTGAGGACCGGATCGACGTCGTCCTGCGTACGGGGGGATCGGCATCGATCCCGCTCTACATCGCTCTACTGGAGGAGCGCTTTGGACGCGAGAAAGTGATCGCGCAGGACGCCTTCACGAGCATCAGCGCCGGGCTGGCGATCATCGCCCATGAGCGCTATGCCTAGCAGCGCCACGCGGGAGTATGGACAAACTGCTACGGGTCGATTAGAATGAAGGCGGAGTGCGGGCGGTTAGCTCAGCTGGTTAGAGCGCTCGCCTTACAAGCGAGAGGTCACAGGTTCGAGTCCTGTACTGCCCACCAGACGCTGACAGACGCCTGCCACCGCAGGCGTCTGCGTTTTCCGGTATAACTGAAGAACGTTGGGCTGCTGATGGGCGAGCGCGCAGGATGAAGCGATACTGGAGGGGGATCATTATCAGCCTGGCTCTGGGCTTTGGCGTGGTGGTTGCCACCATGTTGCTCAGCGATCTGGGGGCGCTGGCGCAACAGGCGCTGGACTTTCCCTGGCTGCTGATGATTCCCGCGCTGGCGCTGCGGGTAGCCAACTGGGTGCTGCGCTTTGCCAAGTGGCACTTCTACCTGCATGTCGTGGGCGTACAGGATATTCGGCTGGATGATAGCGCAGCGGTGTTTGTCTCCGGCTTTGTGCTGGCGCTCAGCCCCGGCAAAGCGGCGGAAGCGCTCAAGTCGGTCGTGCTGAAGGGCCTGACCGGCATGGCGATCGCCCGGACGCTGCCTGTTGTAGCGGCGGAACGGTTGTCCGACGGGCTGGCGGTCATCATCCTGCTTGCGGTGTCGATCGGTGTGCTGGCGGCGGAAACGTACTGGCCGGTAGTGATCGGATCGCTGGCAGCGCTGGGATTACTGATCGTCGTGCTACAGGTACGGCCTGTGTGTCTGTGGCTGCTGGATGGAGCGGGGCGGTTGCCGCTGGTGCGACGGCTGGCTGGCGCGTTGCGCGATTTCTATGCCAGCAGCTACGAGATCGTGCGCTGGCGGAATCTGCTTATCGCGGTTGGGCTGGGGACGATCGCCAACTTTCTTGACGGTGTTGGCGTGTATCTGATCCTGGTGGGGCTGGGCCAGCCCGCCGGGATGACAACGTTCTTTCAGGCGCTGATGGTGATCAGCCTGAGTGTGGTGGTCGGTTCGCTGAGTGCCCTACCGGGCGGGCTGGGTGCGGCGGATTTGAGCATCGGTGTCACCCTGCGGACGGTGATTGGCCTGGAGGCCCCGGTTGCTGGCCTGGCGACGCTGCTGGCGCGCTTTGTACAACTGTGGTGGGGGGTGATTGTCGGGATGATCGTCGGGTTCGTCTACCGGCGGCGGTTGCTCACCGTCCAGGTCGAAGCTGATCTGACCCGCCGGGAGGCTTACACGCCGGATGGTCTGCCCGTACGCTGATGACTGCCGTCAATTTACTCCACGCCGGCAACTACCGGGCGGTCAGCTACTGAAGCAACAGGGATGGTGAAGTAGAAGGTTGAACCTTCGCCGAGGTGGCTCTTGAGGCCGATCTCGCCGCCATGCGCTTCCACCAGGCTCTTGACGATGGCCAGTCCCAGCCCGGTGCCTTCGATGCCGTCTGTTTCCGGGCGCCGCACGCGGTAGAAGCGCTCGAACACCTGGGCCTGATCTTCCGGGCTGATCCCCAGGCCATCATCGGCGATAGAGACCAGAACGGATTCACCGGCGGGTCGCGCCTCCACCCAGACATGCCCTTCCGGCGGCGTGTACTTGATTGCGTTGCTGAGCAGGTTGACGATGATCTGGTACAGGCGGTGCTCATCGCCAGCGGCAGGGGGCAGGTCGTCGGCAATATCCACCGCGATCGCGATCTGCTTTTCATCCGCCAGGCTCTTCAGGCTCATGACCGCTTCCATGATCACCGCCTTCAAGAACACCGGCTCTGGCTTAATCTGCAGGCCGCTGTCGATGTGAGCCAGGTCCAGCAGGTCATCGATGAGCTGGCGCATGGTGCGGATGGAGCGACGGATCATGGCCATGAATTCCTGCCCACGCTGGTTCAGTTCGGTGTACATCCCCAGCAATTCAATATAGCCGTTGATCACGCTGAGCGGGTTCTTGAGGTCATGGGAAACCGTGGCGATCAGCTCGTTTTTCAGTTGTTCGGTTTCCTTGAAGGGCGTGACATCATGCATGACCAGCAGCCACCCGATCTGCTCGTTGGAGGCGACATTGGTGTGGAAGTAGCGTTCGCCATCGAGGGCGATTTCCGCCACGATGTTCACATCCTGCCCGCTGCGCTCCAGGAAACGCCGCCCAAACTCCTCCAGCGGAGTGAAGGCGAAGACCTCAAAGAAGTCCCGACCGACGTAATCGACATGCGGGTCCAGGTGAAAGGCCGAGATAGCCGCTTCGTTAAGCAGGACCAGTCGCTGGTCGAAGCCGACAACAATGATGATATCGGCTGTCTTTTCCAGAATGCTGGAGAGCTTCTGGCGTTCGCGCTGGGTTTCCTCAAAGAGGCGGGCGTTGTCGATAGCGACTGAAGCGCGATTGGCCAGGCGTTCCACAAAGTCCAGGTGTTGGGCGTTAAACGCGCCGGGATGCGGGCTTTCCAGGTTTAGCACGGCAATAACACGCCCGCGCCGGCGGATGGGCACGGACATATAGGCCGCCGTCTGCTCGTTCCAGGGGACGTAATCCGGATCGGTGCGGGCATCAGTCAGGAGGGCTGATTGCCCGGTGCGGGCTACGCGGCCCATGATCCCCTCATCCATGCTCAGGGTGTCGTTGTCCAGCCGGCTACGGCCCAGATCGGCGCCATAGGAGGCCACCACGCGCAGCTGATGCTTTTCGCTGTCAATCATCGCCAGCGAGGCGGCATGGGCACCGGTGATGCGCAAGGCCCAATCCAGCGTCATGTTGAGCACCCGTTCCCAGCTCAGGGCTTCCATCAGCTCGCGGTCGACCTGGCGCATCATGTCCAGTTCCTGGACGTGCTTGGTGAGTTGCTCGTCAGTCAGCCGGTACAGGCGGGCGTTTTGCAGGGCGATGCTGAGGTTGGGAGCCAGGGCTTCCAGCAGGCTCTTGTCCTCTTCGCTGAATGGCTGGCGTGTCAGCTGGTTGTCGACGATAACAACGCCCAGCAGTTCCTCGCCAATGCGCAACGGGACGCTGAAAAATGTTTCCATGCCCAGCAGGCGGAAGATCCAGCCAAAGCGGCGGCCATACAGGCTGCTGGCGTTATTCACCTGGGCGGCGCGGCCATTGCGCCAGTGATCCAGCAGGGTGAATTCGTTCGCCGCTGCCAGCGGAATCTCCAGTTGCTCCAGCCGGAACCGGTCCTCCGGAGTGGTCGCAGGGTGGCTGATCGCCCCGAAGATCAGGGATTTCCGCCCCGGATGCATCAGGAGCACCAGCGCCCGATCGAAGTGCATCTGTCCGGTGAGGATGGCGAGCACGTTGCTCAGCAGATCACGCTGGTTCAGCGAGGTGCTCAGGCTCAGGGCTGCGTTACGCAGGCTGGTGAGTATTTCCACCTGGCGTTGGAGGGCTTCGTTGGCGGCCTGCAGGGCGCTGGAGACTTCCGCCATCTCGGAGGCCTGAATCTGGGTCTGGCGGACCTTTTCAGCCAGCTCAGCATCGCGCAAACGCAGGTCGCTTTGCAGTTCGTGCTGGCGGTGTAGCGACCAGGCAATCACGACTGGCAGCAGGGCGATCCAGGCCAGCCAGGGCGCGATCGTTCCGGCGGCTACCGCCAGCACCACGGAGAGAATCAACCCGGCCAGCACGCCCCGGTTGAGCAGGCGGTTTTCGCGTTGCCAGGTGTAGCGCCACTCGCAATAGGGATCGCCTTGGAGGAGGGAGTGACTGGTGTGTACGCTGGCACGCTGGCTGCCGGTGATCTCGCCGGGCAACATGCTGAACAAAGATCGGTATACGGTGGCGCTTGACTCCAAGTATTCAGCCTGAAGATCGGCGGGTACGGCGGCAAGTTCTGGCGCCCGCCAGCGGATGGTCGCCGATTGCCAGGTGATGTCCTGGGTGGTCATGTCAACGCCCTGGCGACGCAACAGGGCAGCAGCAACAGGGTAGTTGAAGCGCAGCGGCAGAAAGTGCATGTAGGGGCGGACGAGCAGCCGCAGCAGTTCGTTGCCATGCTGCTCGGGAAAGATGCGGTTGTCGGCCAGGCTACGCGCGTAGTGATCGGCCAGGCTGTAGAACTCTACTGAACAACGCACCTGCTGGCTGGCGATGAGATCGGCTGTTAGCGGAAAGGGCGCCTCCGGCCAGGCAGCATTCAGGTGGCGCAGCCAGGCGTCGATGGCACTGGTCTGAGCAGCGACGATAGCCTCAGCTGAAGCGTCCGGATGCTCGACGCGGACGCGAGCACCGATCATCTGGCGGAGTGTCTGCAGGAGAGCATGGAGTCGCTCGCCGCTGAAAGCGCCGGCGACGCGGTCAGCTCTGGAGGTTGTGTAGGCTGGCTGGCTGACAGTGCGCTGTTGCAGCGCAGGTGGAATCCACAGACTCACGGCGGGTTATCCTTGCCGCAACATGCATGCGGCGGACAGTGTGATCCCCGATCTTACCGCTCGCTACCGGGAATGTATTATACTACAGGCGGTGGCTTTGTGCTGGAGGGCCGGGCATGGGATATCGCCGGGCAGCAGGCGCATCGCTACCCCTGGAAATGTGGATAAGCAACCGATTCATGCCATCCTGGGAGAGAAGCCGGAGATGCGCATTCGCTGGTTATTGTTGTTGACAGGTGCGCTGATAGTCGCTGCTCTCTTTGCGTTCCCGCTGTGGTGGCCGCTGGTCAACCGGTCCCCGGTCGCCGACGCTCTGCCGGGGCTGACCGATCTGCCGCAGGAAGAGCAAAAGGTCATCGAGACTATTGCCCGTGAAGATATGGCCTTTGCCGAAGCGCTGATCGACGCCGGGCTGGCCGGGCCGGTGCCCGTACCGACCGCTGAGCAGGCTCCGCCCGCCATGCAGGGGCCGATTCTGTATGCCTCCGGCGAGTTCACGACAATCGATGCAGTGCGCTGGGCACGCGGTACAGTCCTCGTTTACCAGCTGGCTGATCAAAGCTGGGTGATCCGGCTGGAGAACTTTGAGGTTCGCCCCGGCCCGCAACTTCACCTGTTCCTTTCCGCCAACCCTGAGCCCCGGACGCCGGAGCAGGTGCGCGAACAGGGGCTTGGCTTTGACTGGGGGGCGCTGCGCGGGACGGTGGGCAGCCAGAACTACGCTCTTCCAGCCGGTTTCGATATGGATGCGGTGCGGAGCGTGGTGATCTTCTGCCTGCCTTATCAGGAAGTGTTCAGTTCGGCGGCGTTTGTCCGCCGGTGAGCTAAGTGGTCTGCGGCAATTGAGCGGAGATCGTGGACGATGAGCGATATCTATGCTGCACGCGCGGGAGTGTACGAGGCAGCTGGTCTGGGCGATGCAAGCGAGGCGCTGCGGCAGCGCCTGTTTGACAAAATCCAGATGGAAGGCTGGCTGGGACGGCGCATTCTAGAACTGGGGTGCGGCATTGGCCGCGCTGCCTGCTGGTTCAGTATGAACGGTTTCCGGGTTACAGCAATTGATCAGTCGCCGGCGATGCTGGCTCAAGCCCGCCAGCGGGCCGAAGGGCAGGGCGTTGTGGTGGACTGGCGGGAAGCCGATATGCGGCAGGCGTCTTTTGACAAAGGCTACGACCTGGTGCTGGCGCTGGACACCTTCAACGAACTCTCCAGCATCCGCGACCTGGAGGCGGTATTCCAGAAGGCCAACGCCGCCCTGCAACCGGGCAAGCTGTTGCTCTTTGACCTGGTCACCCTGCAGGGCCTGGCCGAGCAGTGGGGCAACGCCGATCGTGTGCTGTATGATGACCGTAGCCAGTTGCTTCTACTCGTGCGCAGCCAGTACAGCTTTGAGACAATGGCCAACACGCGCCATTACATCCTCTATCAGCAGGTGGAAGGCGCCTGGCAGCGGGCAGATGAAGTCCAGGTTGTGCGCGGTTTTGCCCTGCAGGCGGTTGGGGCGCTGCTGCAGCGCAACGGCTTCAAGATCGATCAGGTCGTGAATCCGGCTCTGGAACCGTTTGATCCGACGACGGATCGCACCGGGCAGGCCATCTTCCTGGCTACGAAGGTGCGGGACCTGTAGTCAGCGGAGCACGGCCTGGCGGGCTATGCAGTCAGTCGGTTTGCACTGGCCGGGGTGAGAGCGGGCTGCCTGTTCAGTGCTGCGGCCAGTATCCGGCTGGGCGTGGTTGGCTCCCTTGGGCTGGCGGCGTTCCGTGGTAAAATGGCCCCTCGGCCTGCAGCCAATGGTATACGATGATGGACAGGTGTGGTGATGTCTGGAGCGAATACTCCCTATGACGAACAGCAGATGCGCCGCCTGCCGGTGGATGTGGAGCACCTGGGCGTGCGGGTAGTCGTCCCGCTGCTGGCGGTGGTGGCGCTAATTCTGACGCTAGTGGTGGGACCAGTGCTGCTGGCGGCGCTGAATCTTGAGGGGACGGCAGCCGGTAGTTTGCTACTGCCGCTGGCCATCCTGGCGGCCATTGGCGCAGCCATGCTGGCTGACCGGCTGCTCAAGCGCTACTGGCCCAGCGGGCGCGAGTTGCTGGTGGACGACACCTGGCTGGTGTTGCGCGACCGCAAGAATCCGGAGCGGGTACTGCGCTGGGATGGCCGGGTCAATCTGCTGACCTGGCGCTTCAGTGTGCCGCGGCGCGGGCGTGTTCCCAAAGGTTACCTGTGCCTGGCTATGCAGTTGCTCCAGGATGAGCAGCAGGTTACCGTCTACACCTTCTACGACCCCAAGAAGTTTGACCAGGTGGAGGAAGGCGAAGCCTTCACGCCGCTGGTCTCCCGCCGCGCCCTGCAGGAAGATCGGCTTAACCTGCGCGTAGCTGGCCAGCAGCGGCGGCTGCTCCAGGCGGAGGATGAGCGCTGGCAGAACGGCGCGGAGTTGCAGCCGGAAGATTTCGTGGAACTGTGGCGGCTGGTGTGTCGCCAGACCGTCGCTAAAGGATAGTGCGCCTATGATACGCTGGCGTCAGGTAGCGGTGAGCATCGTGCTGCTGGCGCTTGGCCTGACCCTGTGGTCAGGCCCGGCAGTGATACGCGCCCAGGACGATGGACTGCCCGCCATCCGCCTGATGCAGACGGTGTTTGGGACGCTGGACGACGAAACCCCGGAGTTGCGCTGGCAATTTGAGGCCCGCGCTGGCGATCGGATCGCCGCCGTGGTTCAGGCGATGGATGGCGATCTGGATGCCGTCCTGCAGGTTCTTGATGCGGGCGGCCGATTGCTAGCCGAACACGACGACATCGCCTTTCCGGATCGGCTGGATGCGGCTCTGGAAGACGTAGCCATCCCCGGCGACGGGAGCTATACCCTGCGGGTAGGGCGTTACCGCTACGCCCAGGGGCAGACTTCCGGCAGCTTCGCTCTGACACTGTTGCCCGCCTTCGCCGATCCGCTCCTGTGGGAGACCTTCGACGGCGCACGGCAGTGGCCGACTAGCAATCCCGATCTGATGGAAGCGACACAGACGGATGGGCGGCTTTCCGTCATTGTTCGCACGGCCAATACGCTGGGGTGGGTCGCCCCGCAGGATGGCCCGATTGTGCCGTCGCGGGCGTATGTCCAGGTGGAAGCCCGGGTGACCAATGAGCCGGACTACTGGGAATACGGCCTGATCTTCCGGCAAAGCGGCCCATCCAGTTACTACCTGTTTTCGGTCAGCAGTCGCGGTGACTGGGCATTCATGGCCCGCACCGGTAGCTCAACCTGGCTGCGCCTGCGGGACTGGAGCGAGCACCCCGCCCTGGCCGATCTGTCAGCGGGCGCGGAGCTGGGCGTGCTGATGGACGGGGACGCCTTCACATTCTACGTGAACGGCCAGGAACTGGATACCGTGACTGCGGATGCGCTCAGTGCACCCGGCAGTGTGGCGCTGAGCGTGGGCACGGTGGATCGACAGCGGGTTTTCCCGGTGGTGGTTTTCGACAACCTGCTGGTGACCGCACCGTTGCCTCCCGCCGGGGCGGACGAGGAGCCGGTCGGCGCGACTCTGGAGGCCTGGGAGGCCCCTGATTCTGCGTCTCTGGTTGCTGAACTGGCTGCGCTGGGATTGACCCCGGAGGGAGGGCGGCAGGTGATGCTGGTTCCTGATAGCTTCACCACGGTGTCTCGACCTGGCATGCAGGTGTTGCCGTTGGGGCAGGGCCGTATGCAGACCGACTTTGTGCTGGGCGCTACGGTCAGTATGGAGAGCGAAGGCGCTGATAACGCTTGCGGCCTGTTCTTCCGCCGGGTTGACGAGAGTCGCTACAGCCTGGCGTTTGTGGACGGTCTGGGCGGGGTCGGGCTGGCTGAATGGCAGACGGATCGGTTTGATCCGGCGTTTTACCGTACAGACCCCGGCGGATTTGCCGGGTTGACGCGGGCGCGTCTGCTGGTGGTGGGCGTGGGCGACCGTGTGCGGGTGTACCTCAATGGGGAACTGGCGGCTGAGCGTTCCAATCCGCCGCTGCAGGGCGGCGTTGGGATCGCTGCCCTGAGCTATGATGGCCGGCTGGTGAATTGCCAGTTCGGCAACACCTGGCTCTGGGTGTGGGAGGAATAGACGACTGCGACCTGCAGCAGGCTGGAGGACGGCGCGGCAGATGAGCAAATTCCCGTCTACAGTGGATAGCGCCGGGGCGGTTCGCCGTGCCCTGGCGCTGGGCATAGCCGTATTTGTGGCGTTCGCCGTTGCTGGCGGGTTGCTGTGGCTACTGGGGGCGGCGCTGGGCCTGCCCAGGGTGGCAGCCTTTTTTCTGGCGGCCTGCGCCGGGCCGTTGCTGGTCGCCGGGCCGATCCTGATCTGGTTCCTGGCCCAGCCGCTGGAGCGACGCCAGCGCCTGCTGGGAATTGCACCAATGGCGTCTCCTGCCGTCTCCACAGAGGAAGACGGTTCTGAAGCAGCTGATCTTAGCCCCCGAGCCACAGCCGGGTCAGGACACCCGCCCGGCGGCTGAGCACCCACAGGAAGTTATCCGGGGTAACCGCCAGCGCCTGTGGCAGGTCGGCGGCCATTTCCACCGCCAGGACATCCCCATTGGCCGGGTTGCGCGCGGTTACCGTATCGTTGATGAAATCCGCGCTGTACAGCCGTCCCCCCGCCAGAATCAGATCGTTGATTGGCGCGGCCTCCACACGCCAGGTTTCGGTTAGCGTGCGGGCGTCATAACGTACCAGGCTGCCGGAGTCCTGCTGGCGCAGGGCTAGCCAGAGATCTTCACCAGCGCTGAGCATCGCCGTGGGGAAGCCTTCCGCGGTCAGGCTGGCTAGCAGCGTGCCATCGGGCGCATGGCGGGTGAGGACGGTGCTGCCTTCCAGCAGACTCTGGTGCATGACCAGCAGGCCATAGTCGTCTACAGCGATAGCCGTCGGCCCTTCCGCCCCGGCGGGGAGCGTGGTGATCGCCCCGCTGGCCACATCGATCCAGACAAGGGTGTAGCTGGCGAAATCGCTGACGATCACGCGGTTGCCATCCCAGGCTATCCCCCGCAGCAGGCAGTCAGTGCAGTTTAGCGTCCAGCGGGCGGTGACTGCCCCGCTGGATGTGTCAATCTGGGTGACGATGCCGGCGCGGTGAGCGACCCACAGGCGCGCGCCATCCGTCGCCAGACCGACCGCGCCGGGATCAGTAGCTAGCACGGCGGCCGGCTCCCCATTCTCGGACAACCCCAGGACGGTGCCATCCGCGTGGACGACCCATAGCAGCCCGCTAGCTGCCGCGATGTCCATCGGCTCCAGGCCGACGGCAATGTCCAGGCGCGGCGCGGGAGGCGTGGGCGAGGGGGGCGGGGGCGGTGTCGGCGGGGCAGGGGTGGTGGTCGCCGTCGCTGTTGGTGTGGTTGTTGGCGTTTCGCTGGGCGTCACCGTTGGTGGAAGGGGCGTCACGCTGGGCGAAGGCGTGGCCGTCGCGCTAGGCGGCGGTGGGGTGAGGGTTGCTGTCTCCGTTGGCGGCAAGGGAGATGGAGTCAGGCTGGGCGGCAGGGGTGTCGCGGTCAGTGTGGGTGTAACCGTTGGTGTTTCGCTGGGAGTCGGGCTGGGTGGGAGCGGCGTCTCTGTCTCCGTGGCAGTAGCCGTTTCAGTCAGGGTAGGTTCGCTGGTGGGTGTTTCGGTCGGCGGCGGCAGGGTCGCCGTAGCTGTTGGCGGGATGGGCGTCGGCGTCGGGGAGAGGGTCGGCACAGGGGTCACGGTGAAACGGGCTGGTTCCGGGCCGGGCAGGGTAGCGGTCTGGGTGGGGGTGGCGGTTGGCTCTGGCCCGGCGCAGGCCGCCAGCGCCAGCAGACAGATCGCCAGACCGGCCACCAGTGCGCGGCAACGATGATGCCTCATGCTACCCACCTCCTCCCGTGATCGGCAGGCCGCCTGCCAGCCTGTCTTGGCGCTGATTGTATAATGCCCCCGGCAGGCTGCCCACTCACAGCGGCAAATGCGCGATCCGGCCAGTTCTTTAGTCATTATTACCAATGACTCCGGTCGACGCAGGGCGTGTTGCCATGTTACAATCCCCGCCGCTCGGATCTCGCCTGCGCCGGAGTAAATCGCATGTCTAATCCGATGTATCTGTCGCTGGTATTTCACAATCATCAGTCCATTGGGAACTTCGATTTTGTCTATGAGCGGAGCTACCACGCAGCTTACCTGCCGATGATTGAGCTGCTGGAGCGCCATCCTGGCATCCAGGTTGGATTGCATTTCTCTGGCAGCCTGCTGGAATGGCTGGCGGAGCATTACCCGGAGCTTCTGGAGCGTGTCCGGGGGCTTGTAGAACGCGGCCAGGTGGAGATTCTAACCGGCGGGTACTACGAGCCGATCCTGGCGGCGTTGCCAGACGCGGACAAGATCGGACAGATTCAGAAGCTAACCGAGACCGTCCGCCGCTGGTTCGGCACGGAACCGGCCGGGTTATGGCTGGCTGAACGCGTCTGGGAGCCGCACCTGGCCAAACCGCTGGCCGAGGCCGGGGCCAGGTACGTGATCGTGGATGACGCGCATTTTGAGGAAGTTGGCTTTGACAAGGACAAAGACCTCTTTGGCTATTACGTCACTGAGGAACAGGGACACAAACTGGCCGTCTTCCCCACCCTGAGCGTTCTGCGCTATAGCATTCCTTGGCGTAGCGTCGAGGAAAACATCGCCTGGTTGCGGGAGCAGTCACAGGGCGATCTGCGGCGGCTCCAGCCCAAGCTGGTCTTTATGGGCGAGGATGGCGAGAAGTTCGGCGTGTGGCCGGGCACGTATGAGCATTGCTGGCAGCGCGGCTATATGGAGGCGCTGTTTGCGGCCATCGATGCCAATCGTGACTGGTTGCAGACGATCACACCGGGCGCGTTTATGAATCGCTTCCCGGCGCTGGGGCGGGCCTATCTACCGGCTGCCAGTTACCGGGAGATGGGCGAATGGGCCTTGCCCCCGGCCCAGGAATACGCCCTGCGCAATATCGTGCAGGACTTGCGCCGGGAGCGCAACGACCAGCTTCTGCGCTTTGTCCGGGGTGGCATCTGGCGTAATTTCATGGTCAAGTATGAAGAGATCAACCGGATGCACAAACGGGCGCTGCACATCAGCCGCAGCGTCCACGCGATGCCGGACGGGCCGGACAAAGACCTGGCATTGGATTTGCTCTGGGCGGCCCAGAGCAATGATGCCTACTGGCACGGCGTGTTTGGGGGCATCTACCTGTTCCACTTCCGTGTGGCCAATTACGCCAACCTGATCGCCGCCGAGATGCTGGCCGAAGGGGAAAACCCGCCGCTTTCCGTCCAGAAGATGGATGTCAACCTGGACAATCAGCAGGAACTGGTCCTGCGTGGCCCGCAGACCCTGATGATCTTTGACCTGGCCTATGGCGGCGCACTCAAAGAGTGGGATCATCGTCCGGCGAAGTATAACCTGATTAACCTGATGACACGCCGTGACGAGGGATATCACCAGGATCTGGTGACCGCGGCAGCGGAAGGTCGGCTGGTAGTTGTCGGCGAGAATGTCGATTACGACACCCTGCCAGTGGATTGCATCCGGGTCAAAGAGCCGGGCATCGAGCAGTACCTGATCGCAGACTGGTATACCCGTGGTTCGTTTATCGACCATTTCCTGCGGGAAGACGCCACCCTGCAGGGCTTCTACCGCTCCGCTTATCCAGAGCAGGGGGATTGCGTCATCCTGCCTTACCAGGCCGAATGGGAAGTTGGCGGTGAGGTAGCCAACCTGCATCTGTGGCGGGATGGCCATGTCTGGATCGGGCAGGCGCACCTGCCGGTGCTGGTTTCCAAGCGCTTCCGCATCCCGCGCGATGAGAACAAGATCGAGGCGCTATACACTATCCGTAATCAGTCGGCGCAGCCTTTTGACATTCGCTTTGGCGTGGAGCTGGCCTTGGCCTATGATGGCGGCGCTGATACCGAGCACTGCGTCTTTGAGCTGGATGGCCGCCGGATGTCCCTGCTGGACGTGACGGAACACCCGGCAGTGACCGACTTCAGCGCGACCAGCATGTTGCGCAGTCTGCGCACGGATGTTGTTCTCTCCCGTCCGGCGACCCTGTGGCGCTTCCCGCTGGAGACAGTCACCCTGTCTGAAGCCGGTTTTGAGCGTGGCTACCAGGGGACGATCTTCCTGCCGTGGTGGCCATTGCATCTGGAACCGGGTGAGGAGTGGCAGGTGGGTATGGTGCTGCAGGCCCGTCTGCTGGGGTGATCCCACCGCAAGCGTTACGACCATCGCAGTGGTTTGCAGAGGGGCGGGCCTGGGCCTGCCCCGCTGTTTTGTTCCGGTTCTGGTATCTCTGGAGATTGGCGCTGTGAAACGCATCCCTGTTCTGGTTTCGATGATCCTGCTGGCGGCTCTGCTGACAGCCTGTGCAGTGGAACGGCCTCGCGTGACGATCAGCGGCGCGGAAGAAACGGCCGCTGCGGCGACCGCCTACTTTGTAGCGCAGACAGCTACTGCTGCCGCCCGTGTGCCGCCGACAGCCACACCCGGCCCGTCGCCAACGCCATATGTTCGCCCGACTGACGACCCGTCGATCGACCCGCGGGCGGTTATTGCCAGCGTCGCCGGGCATGAGATCACTGTCGCCGAGTTCCGCGAACGGGTGCGGTACGAGCGCTGGCTGGCGCTGGATGCCCTGAGCAAGAATATCGCTGTCGCTGGCCTGACGCCGGAAACGGTCGCCAATCCCCGGGAGGCGATGTCGCCAACGGTTATCGGCGTACTCTATACCCTGTCCAGAGCAGAGGAATTCGCCGGTGCCGTCCTGACGATGATGATCCGCGAGCGAATCATGCACCGGGAGTATCAAGATCGCGGCCTGCCAGCCAATACCGCCCTCTATAACAACCTGTGGCTGAATCTGGTGGGATTGTCGCCTGCCGGTGATGGCAGCCTTCCGGCGGGTTTTGAAACCGCCCGCGACGCTTACCTGGCCCGGATCGCGCCGTACACGGCGATCAGCGAGGCTGACCTGCGTTTCAAGCTGACTGTCCGCAGCGAACAGCAAGCGCTGGTTGAGGCGATGGGCGCTGAGGCGCAGGTTGACCCGCGGGCGGTGAACGTGCGGCACATCCTGGTGGCCACCGAGGACGAGGCAAAGGCCATTCTGGACGAACTGGCGGCTGGCGCGGATTTTGAGGCCCTGGCCCGCGAGCGTTCGCTGGATGAGAATGCCCGTGGCAATGGCGGCGATCTGGGTTTCTTCGGGCGCGGGGAAATGGTGACTGCGTTTGAGGAAGCCGCTTTTGGCGCAGAGGTAGGCGAGATAGTTGGCCCGATCCAGACGGAATACGGTTTCCACGTGATTCAGGTGTTGGAACAGGAAGACGCCTACCGGCTGCAGCGGATCGTGGTAGCCAGTACAGCGGAGGCGCAGGCCGTGCTTGACCGGCTGGCCGCCGGAGAGGACTTCGCTGCGCTGGTGGAAGAACTGTCGCTGTTTCCGGCGGATGGCGGTGATATCGGATTCTATAGCCCCGGCGATCTGTTGCCTGCCTGGCGAATGGCGATCGCTGGCGCAGAAGTGGGGCAGGTGGTTGGTCCGCTGCAATCGGCGGACGGCTTCAACGTACTGCAGATCACTGACCGTCAGGTGAACCGTGTCCATGCACGTCACATTCTGGTAGAAACTGAGGAGGAGGCCCGGCAGGTGCTGGAACGGCTGGCGGCTGGCGAGGATTTCGCAGCTTTGGCCGCCGAACTCTCTATCGATACAGATGCCCGGGGCAATGGCGGCAACCTGGGCTTTTTGACCGCCGACCAGATGCCGGAGCCGTTTGCCGAAGCGGTCCTTGCTGCGGCGGTGGGGGACCTGATCGGGCCGGTACAAACGGAATATGGCTACCACGTGATCCAGGTGCTGGACAGCCGTGTACAGATGCTGACGCCTGACCAGTATGACGAGATCAAGGCGGTACACTTCCAGAACTGGCTGCGCCGGGAGGTCAACGCCGTGGAGGTGAATGAGATCTGGCGGCAGGCCTACCCCGCCGACCCCGCTCCGGCAGATGTCGCACCAGTGTTGGGGGCCTTTGAGGAAGCTATGACTGAGGCGTTGGCGGCGATGAACCTGACCGGTGCAGAATCCTTGCCCGCAAGCGAATGATTCGTGGGGGTTTTGCGTATAGATACTTTGGTAGCCGCCGATCCCACCAGAATTGGGGGTGAGCGTTCCTGGCAGGCATGCTAAGATGGGGTGGCGACCCGGAAGAAGTTAGCGCGGGAAGAGCCGTATGCTGAAGAGGGGGAAGTCATTATGGCAGGGACTACGGTGATTGCTGTTAACCACGTCACCAAAACGTACAACAGTCACCGCGCCGTTGATGATCTGACTTTTGAGGTCAGGCAGGGGGAGATCTTCGCTTTCCTGGGGCCGAACGGCGCGGGTAAGACGACGACCATGCGCATGATTCTGGACATCCTGAAGCCCGATTCGGGCACGATTACCGTACTGGGCGGGCCATTGACGGAGGCGACCAAGAGCCGCATTGGTTATATGCCGGAGGAGCGCGGCCTGTACAAGAGCGTGCCGCTGCTGGAACTGCTGGGTTACCTGGGCGTCTTGAAGGGAATGAGTGCGGCGGACGCCCGCCAGCAAGCGATTCGCCTGCTGGAGCGGCTGGAACTGGGCGAGTACCGCAACAAAAAGGTCAGCGAGCTAAGTAAGGGTATGCAGCAAAAGGTGCAGTTTATCGCCACGATCCTGCACCGGCCAGAGCTGATCATCGTTGATGAACCATTCAGCGGTCTGGACCCGGTCAACACCCAGACGCTCAAGGATATGCTGCTGGAACTGCGCAATGGCGGGGCAACCATCCTGATGTCCACCCACCAGATGCACCAGGTGGAAGAGATGGGCGACCGCCTGCTGATGATCGATCACGGGCGCTGTGTGCTGTATGGGCCGGTGGACGAAGTGCGCAGCCGCTTTGCCCACAATGCTGTGGTGGTACGGGGCCGGGGCGACTGGTCAACTATTGATGGCGTGGAGCGGGTAACGGTCAACGATAGCGGGCGGGAGTTCACCCTGCAACTGGCGGAGGGTGTGACCGCCGCTGAGATCATGCATCGTCTGGCCATCAGTCCGGATCATCACGTCAGCAGCTTCAGCCTGGCCGTGCCAAGCCTGACCGAGATTTTCATTGAGGTCGTGGGAGGCAGGAACAACAATGCGTAAGATATGGCTGATTGCCCGGCGCGAATACTGGTACAACTTCCGCCGGCGTTCGTTCCTGTTCACGGCGTTCGGTGTCCCGCTGTTTACGTTTGTCATGATGTTCGTGGTTTTTGCGATCTCCGACACGACGTTTGCTGGCACCGGCCAGCTGGGAAACATCGGTTATGTGGATCAGACCGGTGTGTTGAACGAGGCGGTGGAAAAGCCGGAAGAGTATCAGGCGTTCGCTGATGTCGAATCGGCGCAGGCAGCCCTGCTGGATAAGCGCATTGGCGCGTATTTTGTGCTGCCGGAAAACTTCCTGAAAACAGGAGTGGCGGAAGCTTATACGCTGGAGAGCGTCCCCGATGGCATTGAAGACCAGTTCGCCGACTTTGTGCAGGCCAACCTGGCTCGCCTGGCGCCGCCGGAACTGCCGGTGGAACGCCTGCGCAACCCGCTGGACCTGACCGTAATTGAGCTGGATACCGGCGCGGAACTTTCCAGCACTGACGCCTTTCTGGGCCGTTTCATGTCGCCACTTGTCTTTAGCCTCATCTTTCTCATGGCGGTCAATACCACCTCTCAGTTCCTGATGTCCGGCGTGGTGGAGGAAAAAGAGAGCCGGATGATGGAGATCTTGATCACCAGTTGCACGCCGCTGGAGATGCTGTGGGGCAAGGTGCTGGGGCTGGGCGCGCTGGGGCTGACGCAGGTCGTTCTGTGGGGCATCGGCGGGGCGCTGCTGATCAAGAGCCAGCCGGAGAGTGCCTTTCTGCAATCGCTTTACCTGGATCCGGGCTACCTAGCAATCGGACTGGTCTACCTGGTGCTGGGTTACTTCCTGGTAGCCTCGATTATGGCTGGCATCGGCGCGGTAGTCACGGCAGAGCAGGAAGGCCGCCAGTTCGCCAGCGTGATCACGCTGGCGGCTGTGCTGCCGTATTTGATGATCATGCTATTCATGCAGAATCCCAATGACGCTGTGCCGGTTGCACTGTCGTTGTTCCCGCTGACAGCGCCGATCGCTATGTTGTTGCGTATACCCATGGGGCCGGTTCCGGGCTGGCAGGTGATCCTGAGTATCGTCCTGCTGGCAGCGGCCTGCCTCCTGACGGTGTGGGTGGCGGCGCAGATCTTCCGGATCGGGCTGCTGATGTACGGCAAACGTCTGTCGCTGCGGGAGTTGCTCAACGCGCTGCGGCAGGGGCGGCGGTCAATGCTGACAACGTCGCAGGAGGCTGGCTGAAATGCGCCACTTGTGGGAAGTCTTCCAGTTTGAGTTTGTGCATCAGTTCCGGCGGCGGGCTTACCTGTTCACGACGTTTATCTTGCCGGTGCTGGTGGTGGTGGGGTTGCTGGGTGTACAGGCTTTTCTGAACTATCAGGCCAGCCGTGAGCGGGAGAGCGGAGGGGAAGCGCAGACGGAGGAGACTTTCACCGGGAAGTTAGGCTATGTGGATCACAGCGGCCTGTTCGAGAGTCCCGGCCTTTTCGGTTCAATGCTGATCCGTTACCCCGATGAGGACTCGGCTCTGGACGCGATGCGCGCCGGCGAGGTCGATTCCGTATATGTGATCGCTGCTGACTATCTGGATACGGGCAACGTGACGCGCTATATCCGTTCGGTGAGCATCAACAGCATGCAGGGGGATAGCTTCTTTCAGGCTTTCCTGATGGACCGGCTGCTGCAGGGCGTGGATCGCGATCTGGCGCTGCGGCTGCGCTCTGACATTGTGATTGTGGAGCATCAGGTCGCTGCCAGTGGGGAGGCGGCGGTAGCCCGCAGCGAGGATTCGTCCTTTGTGCTGGTGTACGTGTTTGCCCTGCTGCTGGCGATCGCCATCTTCTTCTCCGGCGGGTACCTGATGAGTAGCGTGATCTATGAGAAGGAGAGCCGCATGATGGAGATCATCCTCTCCTCAGTGCGGCCATTGCCGTTGCTGGCGGGCAAAGTGCTGGCTTCCGGCCTGCTGGGATTGATCCAGATCGTGGTCTGGGGGATTGTTGCGGTGTATGGTCTGAGGCAACTGGGCGCGATCATACCGTCGCTTTCCGATCTGGCTGTGGCGCCGGAGATGCTCGTGTGGGTACTACTGTACTTCATTGGCGGTTTCCTGCTGTTTGCCGGGGCGTATGCCGCTGTTGGAGCCATCGCCCCGTCCATGCGGGAAGGGCCGCAAATGGCGGTGGTATTCACCCTGCCGGCGATGCTACCCTACTACTTCCTGGCTATCTTTGCGGAAACGCCCAATGCCGTGCTGCCGGTGGTGTTGAGTCTGTTCCCGGTGACGGCGCCGGTGGGGATGGTGATGCGCCTGATGGTGACCACTGTGCCGCTCTGGCAGTTGTTGCTTGGCCTGGCGCTGCTGCTTCTGGCTGGTTTCGGGGCGATCTGGCTGGCCGGACGACTCTTCCGGGTACAGGTGCTGCTGTCCGGGCATCTGCCGCGCTGGCGTGACATTCCACAGCTGGTTCGCGAGCGTTAAGCCGCCGCAGGCGCGCAAACAAAAGCCCCTGTTTGCCTATCTTGACAGGGGCTTTTGTGATCTGGCAAGCAGGGTTAGGTTACTCGACCGCCCAGTGCACCATGCCGGTCTGGTAGATACCATCCAGGTATTCGTGGTGGGGCATCACCCGCACGGAGATGCCGCGCGCCCCGCTTTCGGTGTAGTGGGTGGTCACCACGTATTCATAAGTGCCGTCATCACGACGGTCGGCAACCTGCATTTCAACCGATTGTCCGTTCTGAATGAAGCCCTCGGTATCCAGCCGCCCGGCGTAGAGCTGGACACTGACATCTCCCGGCGTCAGGTTAGCCAGGTCCACCCAGGCCCGAACGGTGACTTCCTCGCTGACTTTCAGTTCGTCGGTGGGGATTTCCACGCGCTTGATGGCGACACGATCCCAGTTGCTCTTGATGCGTTGCCACCAGCGGAGGTAGTCGCGCCCGTTGGTCAGATCGCTTTCGGTCAGGCGCAAGTAGCGGTCGCGAGCCGGGACGTAGTATTTCTCGGTGTACTCCCGCAGCATCCGATGGGTATTGAAGATCGGGCTGAGCTGGCGCATGGAGGCCTTCATCTTAGCGATCCAGGCAGTTGGCAGGCCATCATGGCCGCGGGTATAGAAAGTAGGGATGACATCCTGTTCCAGCAGGTTATACAACGCCTGGCTTTCGATCTGATCCTGCATCTCCCATTCAGCTTCGGCGTATTCCTCGCCGCTGCCGATGGCCCAGCCCAGCGAGAGGTCATACCCTTCCGCCCACCAGCCGTCCAGGATGCTGGCGTTAAGGCCGCCATTGTAGATCACTTTCATGCCAGAAGTCCCGCTGGCTTCCTTTGGACGGCGCGGGGTGTTCAGCCACAGGTCGACACCCTGGATAAGATAGCGGGCGATGGTGATGTCGTAGTTTTCCAGGAAGACGATCTTGTTGCGCAGTTCTGGCCGACGGGCCATGGTGATGATAGTCTTGATCAGTTCTTTACCGGCGATATCGTGCGGATGCGCCTTGCCGGCAAAGATCACCTGCACCGGGCGCTCCGGATCGTTGAGGATGTGGATCAGGCGGTCAATATCACGGAAGAGCAGGGTAGCCCGCTTATAGGTGGCGAAGCGCCTGGCAAAGCCGATCGTCAGCGCGTCCGGGTTAAGGGCCTGCCCGGCGGCTATGATCTCCGCCTGGGAAACACCGCGCCGGATCAGTTGTTGACGCAGACGCTTGCGGGCGAAGGCCACCAGGCGCTCGCGGCGGCGCTCGTGGCTGCGCCACAACTCGGCATCCGGGATCAGATCGATGTTCTTCCACACGTCAGGATCATCGGGGTTTTCCCGCCAGGCCGGGCCGAGGTAACGGTCCAGCAGCACGGCCATCTCCTGGCTGACCCAGGTCTTGACATGGACGCCATTGGTGATGGCGCCAATGGGCACTTCCGCTTCGGGCAGGCGTGGGAACATCCATTGCCACATCTTGCGGCTAACCTCACCGTGCAGACGGGAGACGGCGTTAGCCGCCGCTGATGTCCTGAGGGCGAGTACCGGCATTGAGAACAACTCATAACCGCCCATGTTCTCCCGCCCCAGATCGATGAACTGCTCGCGGCTCAGCCCCAGTTCGCGGAACAGGGGCGTGAAATGCTCGTCGATCAGGTCAAAGCCGAAGCGTTCCAACCCTGCAGAGACAGGGGTGTGGGTGGTGAAGATGTTGCCCGCATTGGTGATATACAGCGCTTCCTCAAAGGACAGGCCGCGCTCCTTGATCATCTGCAGGATGCGTTCCAAGGAGAGAAAGGCGGAATGCCCCTCGTTCATGTGGCAGACCAGCGGGCGCAGGCCCAGCGCATCCAATGCGCGTAAACCGCCGATGCCCATCAGGATTTCCTGGCGAATGCGGGTGCGCCGGTCGCCACCATAGAGGCGATCGGTCAGATCGCGGTCTTCCTCAATGTTTTCCGTCAGGTTGGAATCGAGCAGATAGAGCTGAATGCGACCTACCTGCACCTTCCAGATCTGGGCGTACATCTGGCGGCCCGGCATGGGCACGCTGATTTTGAGCGGCTGACCGTTTTTGTCCAGCACACGACGCACCGGCAGGTTGCTGAAGTCGTTGATCGGGTAAGCTTCCTGCTGGTAGCCGTCCGCGCTCAGATACTGCTGAAAATAACCTTCCTGATACAGCAGACCCACACCAACCAGGGGGACATCCAGGTCGCTGGAACTCTTGAGATGATCGCCGCTGAGGACGCCCAGGCCGCCAGAATAGTTGCGGACGCACTCGGTCAGGCCAAATTCGGTGGAGAAGTAGGCGATGTATGGCTTGTCAAAGTCGCCAAAACGCTTGCGATACCACGTGTTCTTCGTGGTCATGTAATGCTCAAAATCATCCCAAACCCGGCTGAGATGAGCCAGGAAGGCGTCATCTTCCGCGGCGGCTTCCAGTTTGCTCTGCTGGATGGTGCCAAGCATTCGGACGGGATTATGCTCCGTTTGCTCCCAGAGTTCGCGGTCAAGCCGGCGGAATAGGTTGATCGTGTCGTGGTCCCAGCTCCAGCGCAGGTTGTAGGCCAGTTCAAGCAGACCCTGCAACTTCTCCGGGAGCTTGGGGGTAACTTCCACGGTCGCCACAGGTCGAATCATGAAGTGCTCCATTCGGCGAGTAGACAGTGCTTGCCAAGAATAGCCTGCCCACAGGTCAGGGTCAAGCGGCAGTATTGGTCAACTTTGACGAATGAGGGCGGATGCCCCTTCGGATGGAATCGATAAATGACGGTTGTTCTCCGGTTTTGGGACGGGCTGCCGTCTGACAGGCAACCACAAAGGCGGTAGCGTGAAGGCTGCCGCCGCTGAAGCAGGTCTGTTGTGGAGTCGGATTCAGGCAGGGAAGAGTTGCGCCCTGGTTTTAGTCTTCCACCAGTTCGGTGCCGGCTGGAATCTGCTTGCCGGGGTAGTGGCGCAGCAAGTCTTCCTCAGAAAGATCGGTGCCCAGCACACAGCTGTAGCCGATCTGGAAGCCTTCCGGCAGGCGACTGTTCTTACCAATCAGGGTCAGGCCCAGGTCACCGACATCCCGCTTTTCGCCGACTCGGGCGTTCTTGCCCACAAAGACATACTTGTCCAGGATGCAACGCTCGACCACCGCCCCGGCATCAATATAGCTGTCGGTCATGACGATCGATTCGCGGATGACTGCGCCCGGCCCGACATACACACCGGGCGAGAGGATGCTCCGTTCCACGACCGCGCCATTGCCGACAAAGGAGCCATCCGTGATCAGGCTGTCGATCACGGTAGCGCCGGCCTGGATGTGCACTGGCGGCCGCTCTTCGCTGCGGGTGTGGATCACCCAGGTGCGGTCGTTAAGGTCCAGCGAGGGGGGCATTTCCAGCAGATCCATATGTGCCGACCAGTAAGCGTCGACTGTCCCGACATCGATCCAGTACCCGGCGAAAGGATAGGCGTAGACCCGCAGGTTGGTGGCGACCATACGTGGCAGAATATCCCGCCCGAAGTCGTGCTTCGATCCCGGCATGACGCGATCTTCGTTCAGGTAGGTCTCCAGCACATCGCGGTTGAACAGGTAAACGCCCATATTGGCCAGGTTGCCTGGCGGCTCAGGAGGCTTTTCCACAAAGGCCCTGACACGGTATTCGTCGTCCACGTCAACGATCCCATAGCGGCTGGCCTCGTCAATCGGCACCGTGATCGTGCAGACGGTGACATCCGCGTTGCGCTCATTGTGGTAGCGGATCAGGCTGTTGTAGTTCATCTGGTAGACATGATCGCCGGAGAGAATAAGAACTTGGTCGGGTAGGCCGCGCCGCACAAAGTTCAGGTTCTGGGTGACCGCATCGGCGGTGCCGCTGTACCAGTCCGTGTCATAATGCCCTTTGTAGGGCTGGAGTAGCTGGATACCACCGGAAAAGGAGCGATCCAGGTCCCAAGGGCGACCACGTGCAATGTGGTCGTTAAGGCTGTGGGGCCGGTACTGAGTGAGCACAAGAACGTCAAAGATGCCGGAATTGACGCAATTACTCAGCGGAAAGTCAATCATGCGGTACTTCCCGGCAAAGGGGACAGCAGGTTTGGCCCGTTTGATCGTCAGGACCTTCAGGCGGGTGCCTTCGCCACCGGCAAGAATTACGGCTTTGACTTTCACGGTTTTTCTCCTTCCGGAACTCCCAACAGACCATCAGGTGCGTTTTTTCCGCAGCGCCCGTTCATAGCGTTGAACATACAACTCGGCGCTTTTTTGCCAGCTAAAGTCGCGGCGCATGGCCCGCTCCTGCATCCGCCGCCAGGCCGCCGGGCGATGGCGGTAGGTATAGAGCGCCCAACGCAGCGTGCCCAGCAGGGCGTCCGGCGTTTCCCACAGGAAGCGGAAGCCAGTGCCGTGCTCAGCGTCACCGTCGTCGTAGTTCTCCACGGTGTCGGCCAGTCCACCCGTCTCCCGAACCAGCGGCAGGGCGCCATAGCGCATGGCGATCATCTGCCCGAGGCCACAGGGTTCGTAGCGGCTGGGCATCAGGAACAGGTCGCTACCGGCGTAGATACGCTGCGCCAGCCGCGCATCAAACCCGATGGTCGTCCGCGCTTTCCAATGGAAGTGATGGCCCAGCAGCCGGACGTTGTTCTCAATCGATTCTTTGCCAGTGCCCAGGGCCACGAACTGCACATCCTCGGTGGTGAGCAGGTGGCGCATGGCTGGCACTGCTAGGTCGATTCCCTTCATCTCCACCAGGCGGGACACCAGGCCGATCAGCATGACATCGTCGCGCACTTCCAGCCCAGAATCGCGCTGCAGAGCGCGCTTGTTTTCGATCCGCTGGTCGAGCGTATCTACCGAGTAGTTGCGAACCAGATGCGGATCGGTGGCCGGGTTGAACTGTTCGGTGTCGATGCCGTTAAGAATACCGTACAGGTCGCGGTTGCGGGCGCGGATCAGGTTCTCCAGCCCTTCTCCGAAGGACGCATACTGGATTTCCTCAGCGTAGCGCGGGCTGACCGTGGTCAGTTCGTCCGCGTAAGCCAGCCCGATGGCAAACAGGTTATCGGTTTTGTCCTGGTAAACCAGATCAGGATGAGTGCGCGGCGGGACGCCAGCATCCCACAGGTAGCCCCCGGCGTTCCACCCCTGGTAGCCTAGGTTGTGGATGGTGATCAGGCTGGCTGTCCTGGCCCAGCGGTCATGGTAACGGCTTTCATAGATGAGAAACGGGATCAGGGCCGTGTGCCAGTCGTGGACATGGAACACATCCGGGAACCAGCTCAGCCGGTTGCCCAGTTCCCAGGCGGCTCCCATCGCCGCCTGGGAGAAAAAGATGTAGCGCGGGATGTCCCACTCGACCGTGGTATAGAGGAAGTCTCCGCCGGAGAAGTACGGCCAGCCGCCCAGGAAATAGACCGGCACTCCTTCGTGCTCGGTGTAAGCGATATGAACATCCGCCGTGCCCGTGCGACGCGGCAACTGGAAGCTGAACAGCGGCTGAATCCTGTAGCGTTCCCAGTTAATGATGCCGTACTGCGGGATCATCACGCGGGCGTCGATTCCCTGCTGGCGCAGGACCCGGGGCAGGCTGCCGACAACGTCGCCCAGGCCGCCCGTCTTGGCGAAGGGCGCTGCTTCTGCGGCGACAAACAGTACATTCATAGGCGCGACTCCCTCTTATGTCCGTATGTCAGCCCGGCGTGTCAGTGCCACCTGGCTCAAGGGTGCGCCGGTGATGGGCGGTAAGCCCACCAGCGATAATCCGCCTCAGGGAAGACCCGGTCAAGTTCCCAGTACTGCGCGGCAGCAGCGACATCCGGCTGGCCTGACTCCAGACTTGCTGCCAGGCGGTTGAACCGTTCGGCATGCTGGCTGAAGCGCTGGATGGCATACCCGCCCGCCTGGCCGGTGGTGACCAGAAACGGCCAGTCGGAGCTTTCCAGCAGTAACAACTCGCGGGCCGCCTGGTTGAGCACGTCACGAGTCGCCGGGTCAGGGTTAGGATGGGCTGCGGCCAGTCGCTCCATGCGCTGTTCGGCTTCATGGATTGGCTGCCACATCCAATGCGTTTCGCTATTGTCCCAGGTGAAGTGGTTGCCGCCAGCGCCCCAGCTGCTTTCTGGCAGGTGCAGGACTTCTACCGGGGGATGCTCGGTGATGAAACGGGTGGCGGTCGTTAGCTCCACCAGCGGATTGGCCGCCAGCCGGCGCAGTACTTCCCGGATCCAGTCCACGCCTTCAAACCACCAGTGACCAAACAGTTCGGTGTCGTAATTGGAGGCGATCAGCCCGAAGTCGCCGCCAGAGCCGTCGGCGTAGGCGCGTAATTCCTGTTCCACCAGGTGTGCGAAGTGATCGGCGTGCTGATGCACCTTGTACTGCGCCCAGTCGGGATGGTAAGCATCTTTGCCACCCAGGTCAACGCGCGGGCCAGTGACACGCCAGTACTGCAGACCGCTGATGTGATCTTTGCGGTGAAACTCGCGGTAATCTTGGTCGCCGGGGTAGCCCCATTCCGCACTCCAGACCTGCTGGCCGGTGCGGTTATTACGGCCGATGGCGGCCACTCCGGAGTGCTGGTCGGCGTACGCGCCACTGGTGGTATCGCTGACATAATACGGCTTGAACGTGGTGGCATAGCGCTCCGGCATCACGGTGGAGGTGGGGATGACATAGCGGCGTTTGATCTCGCCGTATGGCCCGATGACCTCACCTGCTGCCACGCCTACAGGCTGCCCGCCGGTGATGGTATGGGTTTCCACAAAGAATACCTTGATGCCCTGCTCGGCCAGGAAGCGCTCAATGCCGGGGCGCAGGCGGCCGTCCTCAGTGTAGTAGGCGGGGCGATAGGCGCATTCCGGCAGCCAGATGCCGGTAGGGCGGCGACCGAAGTGGCGCTCGTAGCTGGCAATCCCGGCGCGTAGCTGGCCGTAGATGGCCGAGTCCGTACCCAGCAGTGGCAGGTAACCGTGGGTAGCGGCGCAGGTCAGAATCTCGATGTAGCCCTGATCCTGCAGGCGGCGGAAAGCCCCGATCAGATCGCGCCCGAAACGGGCGTCAAAGCTGCGCTTGATCAGCTCAAACCAGCTCAGGTACCACTCAGCCAGGTAGGCCATGTGGGGATTGGCCTCGCTGGTGGGGACGACTTCAGCGCGGCGTTCCTCTTCCTCCAGTCCCAGCCGGGCAGCAGTCGCGGCGGTCGGGTTGACCACCGCGGGCGGGGCCGCCTGCCCCCTGAAGCGCGGAATGTCGGCCCGCGCAGCAGAAATCTTCTCTTCCATGAAGGCGTCAAAATGATCGATGATGTCGGGGTCGGCGAGTTGTTCGGCCAGGATGGGGGTGATGCCGATGGTCAGGCGGTACAGGACACCCTCTTCGGCGAGGTCATACAGGGCGTTGAGCAGAGGGATATAGGTTTCGCAGATCGCTTCGTGTACCCACTCTTCGCCATGCGGCCAGCGCCCGGCCAGCCGCGCATAGGGCATATGGCTGTGCAGAACAAATGTAAACGCGCCGATCGGTTTCACCGCACTCTCCCTTCACACTGGTATTCACCATTCGAATGTGCAGGCCCCGGAAGGTGCGCTCAGGGTTCCGGTGGCAGGGCCAACGGCTGATGCCGGACGGTTGCTTCCGGGTCGGGTGGCGGCTCCAGGGCGGTGGGGAGCGCCAGGGTCACCCGGGTACCCACCCCGACTTTGCTTTCCAGACTCAGGTAGCCGCCATGGGCTTCGGCCACGGCGCGGGCAATGTACAGGCCCTGCCCCAGGCCACGCGGGTCGATCAGGCGATTGTCGGGGGTGCGAGCCTCACCCCGGTAGAAGCGTTCGCAGACGTGCGGCAGGTCTGTCTCGCGGATGCCCACACCGGTGTCTTCAACCTGGATCAGGATGCGCCCCTGGCGAAGCTCGCCGAAGCGGACGATGATGCGCCCACCAGGCAGCGTGTAGTTGATGCTGTTTTCCAGGATATGCCCCAGCGCCCAGCGCAGCCGCCGGTTATCCCCCAGGATGCGAGCTTGCGCAGGGCGGACACTCTGGACATGGATTTCCAGGCGGGCGCGTTCCCAGCGCGGTTGCAGACCGCGAATGACACTCCAGATCACTTCATCGAGAGCCAGCTCATCGTGGCGGACGGCGAACGTCCCGGCGCTGATCTCAGAAATGTCCAGCAACTCGACGATCATCCGATCCAGCACGTCAACGTTGCGGCTGATGGTTTCCAGAAAGCGGCGGTTGGGGGGGCGATCGGCTGGCTGGCTGAGCAGGATATCGCTCATGCCTTTGATGGCGGTCAGCGGCGTGCGCAGTTCGTGGGAAATCTGGGTGATGAAATCATCCTTGAGACGCTCTGCCAGCACTTCATGGGTGACATCACGCAGGACGATGACCGTGCCGATGATCTGACCGCTGCTGTCGGCGACAGCAGCAACCTGGGCGCCCAGGACGCGGTTGTTGATCTCGGCGCGGATAGGCGCTCCCAGCGGCTCCAGCTCGGCGGATATCCCGGAGACATTCTGTGCCTGCTGGTGCAGACGGGCCAGCGGCCCTTCCCAGAAGGCTTTCTGGCTACCGAGCATCTGGTAGGCGGCTCTGTTCATCAGCAGGATACGGCCGTCAGAATCCTGCATGATCACGCCTTCGCCCAGATTCTCCAGGACCGCCGTCAGGTGCTCGATCTGACTTTCACGGCGGTGAAGCTGATTGCCGAGTTCAGGCGGGGAAGCCGCGGGAGTCAGGGCGGCCCCGCTTTGCTCCTGGTAGGATCGACGGAAAAGGCGTTCGCTAATCGTGCCAAGCGTGCGGATAAAGCCGAAAATGCCGCGTGCCTCCTGCTGCTGGGCTGACAGGGTCAGTGATTGGGGCCGGGAGTCTGTCACCGCCACCTCTCCGGGTCAGGGTCCGGCGTTCAGATGCATAGGGCAGCGCCTGGACGCCTGGGCAATGGAACAGGATGTCAGAAAGCGTACGGAGGCCATTCCCCCCATGCAAACGTTCTACTAACCATACTACCAGTGCATGGCAGGAGATACAACCGGCTGATCAAGGGGAAAGTCTCAGGTTCGTGACAATCCAGCCAAGGTACGGCTTGCCTCCAGAGCTATACCTCTTTATGATTGAACTAACATTCCGATCGTCGCCGTTGTAGACCGCTTCCCTGCGGCGGTGGGAAGTCTCCGGCTAGCACGCTGGGCAAGGAGCACGCTTTGGCTACCTGGATGGTTGTTGACGACGAGCCTGACATCTACGAGTTGCTGCTGGCCATGTTCGAATTCTGGGGGATCGACGGCGTTGCCTTTGTGGATGGCAGCGAGGCCATCGCCTGGATCGAAGATGTGGATGCCATGCGCATTCAGACCGATCTCCCTCCAATGGCGATTATTGACATCCGCCTGCCAGACGTTTCTGGTATCGAAGTTGCGGCCCGGCTTCGGCAAAGCCCCATCCTTGGCAACATTGGGATTTGCCTGATCACGGCCTACCATATATCGCCTGCGGAAGAAGACGAAGCGATGGCTATCTCCCAGGCAGACATGCTCCTGTACAAGCCCCTGCCGCACCCGGATGAGTTCAAGCGTCTGCTGGAAGGAATTCTGGAGCGGCGGGCTGCGCTGGCTGAAGTAGGTGCGGATGAAGCCGCCGAGATGCCACCTGCCCAGCCGGCGGATTCAGCTTCTCCCCTGTAGTCGCATGCCGTAGTCGCCAGCGCAGAAGGGTATCTGACGATGCGGAACATCTCGCCCACTCAGGCTATGGCCCGCCAGGCCCGGCGACTGCTGGTAAGTGGGATGCTGTTGGCCCTGTTCGGCCTGGTGATACTCGCCGCATGGTTCCTGCTGGTCGTCATCCCCCTGTCCAGCGCTGGCTGGTACGGGTTTCTCAAGGGTGCTGCGCTGGTGAGCGGGCTGGCTGTGTTGCTGGTTGCCGGAGTACTGATCCTGCGCAGCCTGCGCTTCCCCCGCGACAATCCTCACGCCCTGCGGATGGCGGAATATCTGGCCCGGTTCCTGGATTATCGCTACACCTTCATCCGCAATATCGGGCGGCGCGGGCTGGGATACGTGGATGCCGTGCTGATTGGCCCGCCCGGCGTGCTGGTCTTCTACTTTTTCCGCCGCACCGGCGCCTACTACTCGGAACGTAACCTGTGGTTTGCCGACTCAGGCGGCAAACTGCAGCCAATCAGCGAGAATCCGACTCAGGAAGCCGCCCGTGATGTCAACGCCCTGCGTGTCTTTCTGGCTGAGCGTGGGATCACCAACGTACCGGTTTATGCGGTGATTGTCGTGGTTGATCCGGATACTGCCGTGACTGTCCGCCAGCCGGTTATCCCGGTGGCGCACATGCCAAATGTCCAGGCTGCCCTGCATGACAATTACCTGGCTGCCGATCGCATCTCACCGGATCGCGCAGTTGCTACTGTTCGGGCGATCATGGAAGGGCTGGCCTGAGCGGACGATATGGCTGGGTCTGCCCCAGAACGCCCTAGAGCGCCTTGGTGGAAATGATGAAGGCAGCGGTGGCAGTGTTGGTGGCCAGTGGTACGTTGTGCACGTTGCAGATGCGCATCAACCCCTGAATGTCCGGGTCGTGCGGGTGCTTGCCCAGCGGGTCGATAAAGAAGAAAACCGCCTCGATAACCCCTTCCGCCACCCGTGCAGCGATCTGGGCATCCCCCCCGCGTGGGCCGGAGAGCACGCATTCCACCTTCAGTCCGCATTTCTCTGCCAGCAGCTGGCCGGTGGTGGCGGTGGCGACCAGTTCATAGCGGGACAGGATATCGCGATGCTCCAGGGCGAAGGCGACCATATCCGCCTTCTTGCCGTCATGGGCGATCAAAGCCAGGGTTTTAGCTTCAGGCATGGCAATTATTCTCCTCCCGGTTGATGTTATGGCTGGCGCGGCAGCAGGTTGATGTGAGCCGCACAGGGCATAGCGCCGCGTCCATTGGATGCTGCACACCACGAACCGAAAATCATTGTATAATACAGGTAGAAGCGCCGGGCATTCGGGGCGATTCGAACCAACACCAATTGATAGGGTCATGTCGTTTTACGACTACCCACTTTGTGTTATGTGGTTCAAGGCCTTAAGCTCCGGCGCTTTGCTATTGCCTCCGCTTATTCCTCACCCTCGATTACGTAATCGGTTGACCTGCCCTCAGGAATCTCCGCCATCGCCTGTTGAGTTGCACGGCATGGGCGTAGTAGCCTTCCAGCTGGGCCATGATTCGTTCCCAGGGGCGCGCCTCGGCATAGGCGCGTGCTCCCGCGGCCAGGCGACAGCGCAAATCCGGCTGGTCGCGTAGCAGGCCCACAGCAGCAGCGAATGACTCCGCCGTTGGCGAACAGATGATGCCCGTCTCGCCGGGAACGGCCAGGTCCGTAACGCCTCCGCTGGCGGGGACGACTACCGGCAGCCCGGATGCCAGCGCTTCCAGTACCACCTGGCCAAATGTCTCGCGAGTGCCGGGGAAGACAAAGATATCGGCGCTGGCATAGGCAGCAGCCAGGTCATCGCCGAACAGGTAGCCGGTGAAGACCGTCTCCGTACCCGCGAACAGGCTCTCGATCTCGGCGCGCGCCGGTCCGTCGCCTACGATTGCCAGCGCGACTCCGGGGAGTTCGGCCACCTGTCGCAGCAGATCGAGGTGTTTCTCCCGGGCCAGGCGGCCAACGTACAGGCAGAGTAGCGACTCAACCGGGCGCTGGCCCAGCAGGCGGCGGCGAGCGTCGGTGCTACGCCTGGCCGGGTGAAAGCGGCGGCTGTTGACGCCGCGTCCCCAGTAACGGACGCGATGAAACCTCCAGGCGCGTAACTGGCGGAGGGTGTCCTGTGAAGGCGCCAGCGTCAGGTGGCACAGATTATGGGTAACGCGGAGCCATTCACGAATCGGCGTGATCAGGAAAGGGTAGCCGTATTCCTCACTGTAGCCCGGCAGATCAGTTTGATAGGTGGCGACGATGGGGATGCCACGATCCCAGCCAGCGAGGGCAACGGTGAGCGAGAACAGCGCCGGGCTGAACAGATGAATCAGATCGGGCTGGAAGTCGTCCAGATACTGGCGCAGTCCCAGGTTGGGCAGGGCGACGCGCGACTCCGGGTAAAACGGCATCCCCAGCGAAGGCACCGGGATGACCGGCGTCGGGCCGATCGCGGCGGGGGCGGTATCCGGGGCGAAGACCAGCGCTTCCCGCCCGGTCAACTGCAGATGACGCAGGGTCATCAGCACCGTCTTGGATACGCCGTCAAATTTGGGCAGGAAGGCTTCGGCTACCAGGATCACCCGGCGCACCGGGGCGAGTGTCACTTCCGGACCGGGCGGGGCAAGGTTGAATTCCTCGCCGAGCTGTGGAATCAGCGGGGATAAATCGGTGCGATCACTGGATGGAGATAACACAGTCTGGAAATCCATGGGCATCCCGGCCAGAACCTGCCGTATCACTGCCTGTCTCTATGCTAACACAACGGTGGTTGTCCGGGTGCCGGGCGGCGTTAGCTCTGCAGGTGCAATTTGCCTATAATGCGCCATAACGAGGGTGTCGCTGCTCTGGCTGGCGACTCAATCGAAAGGCATGATCCAATGACTGATTCGATGGAATCATTGCGCCGGGCTGCTGAACTGATCAAAGCCAACCGGCGTGCTGAGGCGGTGCAGGTGCTGCTGCCGGTGCTGAAGGCCAATGAGCAGGACGCCAACGCGTGGTGGCTGATGGCCAACGCTCTGACCGATCCTGATGACGCCCGCGAGGCGCTGGAGACCCTGTTACGCCTGCGTCCTGACCACGAAAAGGCGCAGCGGATGCTGGCCCGCATCAACGAGTTGTATCCGCGCCCGGCCCCGGAACCTGAGCCTGAGCCGGAACCCAAACCCGGCGAATTTGGCTCTGGAGATTCGGCTTCCGATCCGTTCGCCGGGGCCGATCTGTTTGCCGCGCCGGGAGCCAGCGCTCCACCGGTGGAGTCGTATACAGTGGCGGAGCAGGAAAGCGAGGAGGATCCCTTTGCCTTCGCACCTTCGCCCCAGGAGCGCGAGGCCGCTGCTCCGGCATACGATCCGTTTGGCCCGGCCCAGAGCTTTGGCCCGCCCGTTGCAGACGAGGAAGACCCGTTTGCGTTCGCGCCTCCGACCACGGAATGGCAGGCTGCTGCCCCGGCTTACGATCCTTTTGGGCCGGCCCAGAGCTTTGGCCCGCCGGCGGCAGAAACAGAAGAAGACCCGTTTGCTGTGAAGAGCGCAGCGGGGCAGCCTGCGGCGGAGGCACCCCGCCGCAAGACCCGCCCGCGCCCGGCAGAAGGCGATCTTTTCGGGGCGGCGGCGGGGACTGGGTCCCGGCCAGGCGCCAGAACGGCACAGCCGCGCCAGGCAAAACAGCGCCCCGCGGCTACAACTGCGCGGACGGCGACCACGAAAGGCACCAACCCGCTCGTCATCCTGCTGGCAGTGCTAGGCGGGCTGGTGCTGCTGGTGTGCCTGGGATGCCTGGCGCTGACGTATGTGCTCCCGACCATCGGCGTCAATGTCGCCCAGCAGGTGATCAGTCAGATCGATACATCGGGGGTTGTGGCGACTCTGCAGGCCGAGGGCTTTCCCATTGACGAGTCGGTGATGGGAACGCTGCAGGCAGGTGGGATATCCGAGATGATCGGGACGCTGGAGGCGGGCGGTGTGCCGCCGGTGCTGCAGACTCTGGATGCCAGCGGCGTGCTGAGCTTTGAAGCTATCGGCTCGCCTCTTCCGGCGGGGGTGATCGGGCGCGGCAGCCTGGGCTATGGCGAATCGCGGCGGGATACACTTGACGCCGGCCAGCAGCATGGCTGGACCTTCAGCGGCGGCAGCGGGGATCAGGTGGTGATTGAGCTGGTAGCCAGCGACGCCGGGAGCGGCTTTGACCCGGTTGTGGCGCTGTACGATCCGCAGAACCTGCAGGTTGCCTATAACGATGACGGATCCAGCGAGGGCTACGATTCGCGGCTGGAATTCACGTTGACCGGCAGCGGCACGTATACCATCCTGGTGCGTGAGTTTGCGTACAACGGCGGGAAGTACGAGTTGCGCCTGAACCGGCGTTAGCGGCCAGGCGACGACAGAGACGAGCCTGGAAACATGATCAGGGCGCGGCAGGATAACGCCGTGCCCTGATCTTGCGGGCTTATGGTAGTGGTTGTTTCCTCCGGATGGAATGCCCCACCATCATGAACAGGGATGCTCCGGCTGCGTCCAGACCGATGTCTGTGAGCGAGGCATGGCGGCCCGGTACGAGTGCCTGGTGCGCTTCATCCAGCAAGGCGTAGGCAAGGGCCAGTAACACGGCCAGGATTGCTGCCCGGCGGGCGGTCACGCCCCAGGCAACCAATGCCCGCGCCAGCAGCAGGGCTAGAACGCCATAGGCGATCATATGGGCGCTCTTCTTGATCAGGAATTCCCACAGGCCGGGGAAGACCGGCAACACGCCGGAGAAGTAGATCGTAAACGGGCTGGCTCCCGGCGGTGGACCATACTTGGGCTGAGCGGAAGCGACGAACATCATTAGCATGGCCGCCAGTACCGGCCCCCAGTGCCACACAAGCAGGCTGAGATAACGCCGCGTGATGTACCACATTCCGCTGTTCTCCCTCCGGTGCAGCCCGGATGTTTCCAGGGTTTCCCTGACTGCCCTGAGGGTAGCATGCGCCCGGTAGCGGTTCAATCGGCGCTATGGCGCTGACATCCTGATGAGCGCCTGACGGGGGCCTTGCGGGGCGCATCCAGGCCTGACGCGCCCCGTTCCAGCGGGCAGATGCTCATTCCTCCATCGTACTCACATCGCCTTCTGGCAGACCCATCGCCCGCGCCTTCAACACGCGGCGCATGATCTTGCCGCTGCGGGTCTTGGGCAGACTATCCACGAACTCGATCCTGGCCGGGACAGCGATTGGGCCAACCTCGTGGCGGACGTGTTCCTTCAGTTCCTGCTCCAGGGTGGGCGTGACGGCGTAGCCTTTGGCCAGCAGGCAATAGGCGTAAATGGCGTTGCCCTTGATCTCATCCGGCACGCCGATCACGGCGGCTTCTGCCACGGCGGGGTGGCTGACCAGGCCGGACTCAATCTCCGCCGTGCCCAGCCGGTAACCGCTGACCTTGATCACGTCATCGATGCGACCGATGATCCAGATATAGCCATCCTTGTCGCGGCGGGCGGAATCCCCGGCCAGGTACCAGCCCTGCTTGCGGTAGGCGCTCCAGTACTGGTCGATATAGCGCTGTGGGTCGCCGTAGACTGTGCGCAACATGGCAGGCCATGGCTTTTTGATCACCAGCATGCCGTCTACGCCGGGTGGGACGGAATTCCCCGCCTCGTCGACGATGTCCACCTCAATGCCGGGGAAGGGGCGGGTGGCGCTGCCGGGCTTGAGCCGGACGGAGGGCAGCGGCGTGATCATGAAGCCGCCCGTCTCCGTCTGCCACCAGGTATCCATGATCGGGCAGCGACCTCGACCGATCACTTCGTAGTACCAGCGCCATGCTTCCGGGTTGATCGGCTCACCGACGCTGCCCAGCAGACGCAGGCTGCTCAGATCGTGGCGGCTGGGCCAGGCATCGCCAAAGCGCATCAGGCCGCGGATGGCCGTCGGCGCGGTATAGAGGATGGTGATGCCGTAGTATTCGATCAACTTCCACCAGCGGTTGGGATAGGGGTGGGTCGGTGCGCCTTCGTACATGAAGCTGGTCGCGCCCAGGATCAGCGGGGCATAGACAATGTAGCTGTGTCCGGTGATCCAGCCCGGATCGGCAGCGCACCACCAGCGATCTTCATCTTTGAGGTCGAATACCCACTTCAACGTGGTGCTGACATAAACCTGGTAGCCGCCGTGGGTGTGCAGCACACCCTTGGGCTTGCCGGTCGTGCCACTGGTGTAGAGGATGAACAGCGGATCCTCAGAGTCCATCACTTCGGTCTCGGCGCGGGTGGCGGCAATTGGCAGCGCCCGCAGGTCGTGATACCAGTAGTCGCGCCCGGACTCCATGTAAACGTCCTGCCCGGTGCGCCTGACGACAATAATATGCTCGACAATCGGGGAACGCCGGACCGCTTCGTCAACGGTATCCTTGAGGGGCACGATCTTGCCGCGCAGCCAGGCGCCGTCACAGGTGACCAGCACGCGGCTCTTGGAGTCTTCGATGCGATCGGCAAGGGCCTGCTCGCTGAAGCCGCCATAGACGACCGAATGGACGGCGCCGATTTTGGCGCAGGCCAGCATGGCAAAGACCAGCTCCGGGACACGACCCATATAGATGGTCACCGTATCGCCTTTGCGGACGCCCATGCTGCGCAGGATGTTGGCGAAGCGGTTAACTTCCTGCCACATCCGCCAGTAGCTGAAGGAGCGAACATCGCCCGGCTCACCCTCCCAGATCAGGGCGACTTTATTGGCCCGCCAGGTGCCGATGTGCCGATCCAGGGCGTTGTGGGCGATGTTGGTCTTGCCGCCGACAAACCACCTGTAGAACGGGGCCTGACTATCGTCAAGGACCTTGTCCCAGGGCTGAAACCAGTCCAGTTCGCGGGCGCGCTCCGCCCAGAAGGCTTCCGGGTCGCGCTGAGCCTGGGCGTAGACCGCTTCATAGTCGGGGATGTGGGCGTTTCGGACGAGGTCTTCGGGCGGGTTATACCAGTGGTCATTGTTGCTGCTGGGCATATCAGTCATTTTGGAGTGCTCCGGGACACCAAAAGAACACAATAACGATATTCTTATGTATTATATGGACATTATCAGAAAATGGCGATTCAGAGATGGATCACGCAGACGACAGCAAAAAAACCCTGCCTCAACTCGAGGCAGGGCTAGACGAATCTGGCAGGCGGGGGGCAGTCGCTGGATGTTACCTGAGCGACAGCATGTAGGCGATCAGGTCGTTGACATCCTGCTCGGTCAGGTAATCAGCGTATTGCTGGAACATCAGGCTGTTGCCGCCGGCAGCGAAGATGTTTGTTGCTGTATTCGGCACCAGGTAGGCATTCGGCTCCAGGATCGATTGGCGCAGATACTCCTCCGCGCTTTGACCCTCGACGCGGGTCGCCGCACGCGCAGCGATACCCACCATGGAAGGGCCGATCAGGATCGTGTCCTGCTCGATCATATGGCAGGTGACACAGGCGGGCGCGGCCGCCTTGCCGTTGCGGAACAGCGCTTCTCCGTTGACCGCGTCGCCGATGCTGGCTGGAGTCGCTGTAGGTGGGATCGAGGTAGGGGTGCTGGTGGCGGTGGCCGTTGCAGTGGGGGGTACCTGCGTTGGCGTTGCGGTGGGAGGTAGCTCGGTTGGCGGGATGTCGGTGGGTGTAGCGGTTGGCTGCAGGCTGATGGCCGCGCCTTCTGCCGGCTGAGTCATACGCTGTAGAACGGCTGGGGCCAGGGTAGCTGGCTCGCGGGTGGGTTGCACCTCGCTTACCGGCGTAGCGAAAGTGCCACACCCCGTCAGGGTCAGGGTGATCATCACGAGGATAAGGACACGGCTGAAGGGCTGAAAGGGCATAGCTGGACCCTCGCTTGTTCATCGCACAAGGAAGCACACCCGGCGAGTGTAGCGCTTTCCGACCAAAACAGCCAGCATTGATTGTGAGGTACAGGTAAGACCTAGCAGTCATTTTAGCGGCAGCCTCACCCCTTGCCCCTCGTGCTGCTTCGTTCTGTGAGCGGCGGAAGGGCCAGGGGTGAGGTTGCTGGAGAGGCAATTGGCAGCGGTTATCCGGTTGCCAGTCAGGCGGGGGATCAGGCCGGTTTGCGCGCCGTGATCCGTGCGCTGAAGATACGCGGCATGCCTGAAGTGGGGGTGATAATGCTGTCTGCGTCTGCTTTGTCGACGACCGTGATCTCGACAAACCCAGCGGTGCGCATCAAAGCGGTATAGCTCTCAACATCGATCGCACCGGTCACACATTCTGCCCAGTGGTCAAGTTGTGCCTGCAGCTCAGCGCCGAAGTCCCCTGCAGTCACGATATCGCTGATTGCAATGCGCCCACCGGGCTTGAGCACCCGGAACGCCTCGCGGAAGACCGCGGCTTTGTCCGGGGAGAGGTTGATCACGCAATTGGACATGATCACATCAACGCTGGCGTCTTCAACCGGCAGGGCCTCGATCTGGCCCCGGCGGAATTCGACGTTGGCCATCCCTAACCGCAGCCGGTTGGCCTCGGCGCGCTCCAGCATTTCCGGTGTCATATCGACGCCGATCACATGGCCCTGTGGCCCGACCTGCCGGGCAGCCAGAAAGCAGTCAATCCCGCCGCCGCTGCCCAGGTCCAGCACGGTCTCACCGGGCCTGAGGGCGGCAATGGTGACCGGGTCGCCGCAACCGAGGGAGAGGTCAGTGACACTGGCGGGTAGATTCTGTAGCAGGGCCGGGTCATACACCATCGAGCTGCAGCTGCAACCGGCGGATGAATCGCCGCAACAGCTGGCCGCGCTCAGTTTCAGTTCCGGGTCGGCCTGGCGGGCGATCCCGGCATAGTGATCGCGAACGGCGTCGTGGATGGCACTGCGCTGGTCGGTCATGATACCCTCCAATGTATAGATGTTCATCAATGCTTTTCGCCAAAAAAAGAGAGGCAGGCGGTCTCCCCTCACGAGTCGGCGTCTGGTCCCACGATCACTTCCGGGCGGATAACCGGCGCTTTCCCGGCGTAATCCGGCGCGAAGGTGCGCAGCAGGGTGCCACAGCACACGGTGAGCCGGGCCTGGTTGAGCGTATAGAATCGCTGGCGGCCTTCCTGCCGGACGAGCACCAGATCAGCTTCCTGCAGGACTTTGAGGTGGTGGCTGACGGTGGGCTGGCTGACCCGCCCTCCCAGCCGTTCAACCACGTCATTCACGCTCAGCCAGACGCAGCACAGGTGCCCCATGATCTCCTGCCGCGTCTCGTCGGCGATCGCTTTGGCGAAAAGGACTGACTCCAGGTTCATGGCTGGACATTATATAGATAACTGTCAATATGTCAAGGATTTGCCTGTCTGAGATCGATCAGCTGTCCTGGAGCGTGATGTCCCAGGCAGCCAGGTCAGCAATAAAGCGGTGAGCGGTCAGGTCCAGGTGCAGCGGCGTCAGGCTGGCGTAGCCGTTGTGGACAGCCCACAGGTCGGTACCCTCCTGGTTGTAGACACCGGTGGGTACTTCCCCGACGATCTGGAAAATGTTGCCATCGCGGGAGAGGGCATCGCGGTAGATGCGGATCCCCTGGCGGGTCAGCCGCAGGCCCCGGACGGTGTGGCCATCCGGCACGTTCAGGTTGAGGATGGTTAACGGCGGCAGGCCTTTTTCCAGCACGCGGGCGGCGATCCTGACGGCGATGGCCGCGGCAGGCCGGTAGTCCTCCACGTTATCGGCGCGGTGGTTATCCAGCGACACGGCGATGGCCGGGACGCCGTGAATCACCGACTCAAACGCGGCGGTGACGGTGCCGCTATAGGTGATGTCCTGGGCCATGTTGGGGCCACGATTGATCCCGGAGACGACTAGGTCAGGCGGCCAGGGTGTCGCGCCCAGGGCAGAGATAGCGATGCAATCGGCAGGAGAGCCGCCTACCGCATAGGCCGGGGTGCCATCGGCCAGGACAGTTTCATGCATGGGGATGTCCTGGAAGAGCGTTTTCTTGTGGCCGACGGCGCTCTGGTTGACAGCAGGGGCGACGATCTGGACAGTGCCCAGCGTCTTAAGCGCCTGGACCAGCGCCAGCAACCCAGCGGCCTGGACGCCATCATCATTGGTGACGAAGATGTGAGGCATGACAGTCGAATCTCCCGGCAAGGTAATGCTCATCGGTGCAGTTGCGGGTCGTAGGATACCATCATCGCCAGTGGTAGGATAGACTTAATTGCCAGTCGGCTGCCCCTGCCAGGAGTATGCCTGTGAGCGATATTGTTGTCGTGATCCTCAGCGATTCCGAATGGGGGGAGGAACTGGTCTCTATTGAAAGCTCCTGCCGGGTGGTGCGCTATCCGTTGACAAGCGATGCAGAAGGGTATGTCAGGCGGTTGGCCGCGGATCTGCCGGCGGTGATCGTGGTCGATGGCTCGCGCAGCGACTGGCGCCGGTGGGTCACCGCATCCAAGACCAGCCCGGCCACGCGGCGCATTCCGGTGGCGCTGGTGGCCGATGATCCGGCCCTGGTTGCTGCGGGGCGTGACGCCGGTGCGGATGATGTGCTGCCACTGACGGGCCTGGGGCAGGCGCTGTCTTGCCTGCTGGCGCGCCGCGAGCAGGGACGGCGGCAGGTTAGCGCGGCGCTGGAGAGCCAGTGTGCGGAGCCGTTGCCACCGGAGGCGCTGGAAGGCATCCGCCGCTTCAATGCCGGCGAATATTACCGGCAGCATGACCTGTTTGAGGCGCTATGGATGGTGGAGCGCGGGCCGGTGCGTGATCTCTACCGGGCGATTTTGCAGGTCGGCGTGGCCTACTACCAGATCACGCGGGGCAATCATCGCGGGGCGCTGAAGATGCTCCTGCGCAGCCTGCAGTGGCTCGCGCCGCTGCCGGATATCTGCCAGGGGGTTGATGTGGCCGGGTTGCGCGCGGATGTGGCGCAGGTGAGGGCGGCGCTGGAGGGTATGGCTCCGGAGGAGATCGCCCAGTTTGACCGCAGCCTGTTGCGGCCGGTACGGCTGATCAACGGGGAAGGGCGGGATAGTTCCATCGCAGAGTCGAAGGACACTGGCGAAGAGGAAAGCAGTCATGGGGGTTGAAGGGCAGATTCTGGGCGCGCTGGGAATATTCGCGCTGCGCATTCTGGGGGTGTCGATTTCCACCGTGCGGATGCTGATCACGGTGCGGGGTCGCCGGTTGCTTTCGTCGGTACTGGGTTTTTTCGAGGCGCTGATTTTTGCGGTAGCGCTGGGCAGCGTGGTCAGCCAGCTGAATAACCTGTGGAATCTGACGGCCTATTGCCTGGGTTTCGCCGTCGGGACGTATATCGGTATGCTGCTGGAAGAGCGTTTCGTGACCAACTTCGCGACGGTTAATGTGGTATCTGCTCATCATGCCCATCAGATCGCCGAGCAGGTGCGCAAGGCCGGGTTTGGCGCGACCGAGTCTCTGGGGCATGGTGTCAGCGGGGTGGTTGGCTCCGTGCGGATCGTGGTCAGGCACCGGGACATTCAGCGCGTCATCGACTGTGTGAACAACGTTGATCCGCGCGCCTTCATCACGCTGGACGAGACGCGGGCGGTGCGCCGTGGCTACCTGCCCGATGGACGCAGCCGTATCTGAAAAGACAATGTGGGCGTCAACCCTTCTGGCTGACGCCCACCGTTGTAGCCATTGCGGAGGCGCTAGCTGTAAGCGGCGATCAACTCTTCCAGTTTGCTACGGTCAACCTGCGGGTAAGCTTTAAGCATGTCGTTGAACAGGTTCATGTAGCGGATGACTTCTGGCTTTGTGTAAGCCTCAAAGCGCAGCGTGATCGCCGGTTGCGTATTGCTGGCCCGCACCAACCCCCAGCCTTGCTCGAAAATCGCCCGCGCCCCATCTACATCGACGACCTCGTACTTTTCTTTGAGTTTGGCGGCCAGGGCACTGATGATGTGCCATTTTTCTGCGTCCGGCGTACTCAAGATGATCTCCGGCGTGGCGACCAGGCTGGGCATCCCGGCCAGCAGTTCGGAGAAGCTTTGATCGCTCTTGCTGAGGATTTCCAGCACCTTGAGCGACACCAGCGGGGCATCATCGAAGCCGTAGTAGTCTTCGCCAATGAAGATGTGCCCGCTGACTTCTCCGCCCAGCGGAGAGCCGATCTCGTTCATCTTGGCTTTCATCAGGCTGTGCCCGGCCATCCACATGACCGGGTGGCCGCCATGCTTCTTGATCTCATCGGCCAGCGCCTGGGACGACTTGACGTCAAAGACAATGCTGGAGCCGGGGCGGCGGCTGAGCAGGTCACGGGCCAGCAGGGCCAGCAGGCGATCTGCCGCGACATGGTGCCCACGCTCGTCGATCGTGCCGCAGCGGTCGGCGTCGCCGTCGAAACCAATGCCGATATCCGCGCCGTGCGCGATCACCGCAGCTTCCAGGTCCTTGGTCAGCTCCGGGTCTTCGGGGTTGGGCAGGTGATTGGGGAAGGTGCCATCGGGTTCGCAAAACAAGCAGATCACTTCAACACCGAGTGATTCCATGATCGCCGGCATGTAAGCGCCGCTCAGACCGTTCCCGGCGTCCACGACCGCCTTAATCTTGCGGCTGCCCAGCTTGACCTTGCTTTTGACTGTCTCCAGGTGGCGGTGGATCATGTTGAGGTCCTCAGTGATCCGCCCATTGCCGGAATTAAAGTCGTCGGCTTCGATCATCTCGCGCAGCGTCTGGATCTGGTCGCCATAAAGTGCTAGCTTGCCATGGGCCAGCTTGATCCCGTTGTAGTCTGTGTTGAGGTGGCTGCCGGTGATCATCACCCCACCGGAGCGTGGCCCATGGGAAGCGGTGGCGAAGTAGACGGTCGGCGTCAGGACCTGGCCGATGTCGGTGACATCGACGCCGCTGGCGGCGACACCTTCGATCAGGGCGGCGCGCAGAGCGGGGGAGCTTTCGCGGTTGTCGCTGCCGACATAAACGCGCTCGATGTCATGGTGGCGCTTCATGTAGGTGCCGTAGGCCCTGCCGACCAGCCGGGCGAAATCCGGGGTCAGGTCAGGATCGGCGCCGGTGACAAGGCCGCGAATATCATACTTACGGAAGACATGGCTCTTGACCTGGGTCATGCTCTGCCCTTTCCTGGTGCGCTCAGCGGTATCTGTTGGCGTCAATTTTAGCACCTGTTGCGCAGTCGACGATATCGATCTGGGCTGAATCGCTCTGGCCGGCCTGGATAACCAGCCGGCACAACGCCAGCGCCCGCTCGATTACCTCATCCATCGACGATCGCGGGCCGCCTTCCACCATCGCCCGCAGCAGGTTCGGCTCCGTGCCGCTGTAACGCATATTGACGCGCCCCTGGTGGTCGAAGGCGGCCAGGGTTTCGTCCACCAGTGGCTGCAACGCCGGGATGCCTTCCAGCGGCACCTGGCGGGTCAGATGGGTGGAGACGATCACCTGCGGGTAGCGGGGCATGGCGCAGGCAATATCTTCCAGCAGGGTGCGCTGGCGGGCAATCAGGGCGGCCACCTGCAGGCCAATGTAGATGCCATCCCCGGCGGTGTGTTCGGCGTCCAGCAGGATGATGTGCCCGGCCTGCTCCCCGCCCAGGCGAAAACCTCCGGCACGCATCCGTTCCATCACGTACCGATCGCCGACTTTGGTGCGTTCCAGAGTGATGCCGCGCTGGCTGAGGTAGTGCTCCAGGCCGCTGTTGCTCATGGTCGTAGCAACCACTGTCGGGCCAGGCAGATCGCCGTGTTGTAGGAGATGGTCGGCCAGCAACGCCAGGATGTGATCACCGTCGATTAACGTACCGCGTGGCGTCAGGAAGATCACGCGGTCGGCGTCGCCATCGAAGGCAATACCAACATCTGCGTTGCTGTCGGCGATCATTGCTCGCAGCGTCTCGCTGTGCCGCCGGACATGCTCACTGCCGCTGCGCACATTGATGTTGTCGCCTGTCGGCGCAGTACCGAGCGCTGTGACGGCGGCCCCCAGCCGGGCGAAGGCTTCCGGCGCGATGGCGTAGGACGCCCCGTTAGCGCAGTCCAGTACCACGGAAAGCCCCTGCAGCGCGTCCGGGGCCAGGCCGGTCAGGAGGTGCTGCAGGTAGCGGCTGCGGTGCTGTTCAGCACGATGCACCCGGCCGAAACCGCTGGAGATGGGTGGGTCGGCCAGATAGCGCATGATCAGAGCCTCGATGGCCGCTTCCGCTTCGTCGCTGAGCTTGAAGCCATCGCTGCCGATCACCTTGATCCCATTCTGATCGGCGGGGTTATGACTGGCGGAGATCACGATGCCCAGGCTGTAGCCCAGGGCGTGAGTCAGGTAGGCGATGCCGGGCGTGGTCATCACGCCGACGTCATCGGCGGCTATGCCTTCGGCGGTTAGCCCGGCCAGCAGGGCATGGGTGATCTGCTCGCCGCTGGGGCGGGTATCCCGCCCGATGATAGCTGTTGGCGCGGCGGCGTTTTCCCGTAACCAGCGGCCGATAGCTCTGCCGGTCGCCAGCACTGCCTCCGGAGAGAGGGGGTACGTCCCGGCGACGCCGCGAATGCCGTCCGTTCCGAATTCGATAGGACTATCCATCGCTTGCCTCATGCTTGATAAGACCGGTTGAACACAACAGGATAACAGCGCCCGCTGACCAGCGCCCGCTGCTAATGGATACAGCTTAACTGCAACGGGGGATTGCGCGCAAGCGCGGCAGCCCGGCCAGTTGACCGGGCTGCCGAGGGAAGCGCGGGTCAGGTTTGCTCCGGCCTGGCGGTCTTGAAGATCAGGCCGTTCTTGCCCGCCGTGATGTGAATAGCCGTACCGGGGGCGGGGTTCTCCTTGAGCAGGAAGTCAGCCAGCGGCTCGCGCAGGTGCTGGCGGATGATCCGGCGCAACGGTCGCGCGCCCCATTCGGGATGATCGTTCTGGTCGAGCATCCAGCGCCGGGCGCGATCGGTGAATTCCAGGATCAGGCCCCGTGTAGCGGCCAGGCGCGCTTCAGCGTTGAGCAGCAGGTCAAGGATTTGCGCCAGGTGTTCAGCGCTCAGCGGGTGGAAGATCACGATCTCGTCCAAGCGGTTGAGGAATTCCGGGCGGAAGTGAGCATGTACTTCCTCCATCACGGCTTCCCGTACTTCCTCCGTGATTTCAGGGACGGCCAGATATTCGGCGCCCAGGTTGCTGGTCATGATGATCACGGTTTCGCTGAAGTTCGCTGTGTTACCCCGACCGTCAGTCAGACGGCCTTCCTCCAGCACCTGGAGGAGGATATCCAACACGCGGGGATGGGCCTTTTCCACCTCGTCGAAGAGCACGATCAAATAGGGCTGCTGGCGGACGCGCTCGGTAAGCTGGCCGCCTGCCTCGCTGTCCACATAGCCAGAGGGGGAGCCGATCAGACGGTTGACCGTGGACTCGTTCTGGAACTCGCTCATGTCGAGCTGGAGCATGGCATCTTCGCTGCCGAACATGAATTCGGCCAGGGCTTTGGCCAGTTCAGTCTTGCCGACGCCGGTCGGACCGAGAAAGAGGAAGCCGCCGATGGGGCGTTTCTTGTCCTTGAGGCCGACCCGAGCGGTCTTAACGGCGCGGCTGACGGCCAGCACCGCCTCCTCCTGACCGATGATGCGCTCGTGCAGATGCTCAACCATCCGGGCGTAGCGGTTGCGCTCGTCCTCGCCCAGTTTGCTGACGGGGATGCCGGTCATCTGGCTGGCGGCCAGGGTGACATCTTCGGCGTCCAGGGTGCTATCGAAGCCGTTTTCTTTCTCCGGCTTGAAGGCGATGTGTTGCTGGCTGCCCATGTTGACCAGCGCCGCGGCGCGGTGGAGCAGGTTCTCCGCGCTGCGCGGGAGGGGCGTGCCGGACATGTAGCGATTGGCCAGGGCGGCGGCCATGCTCAGTGCATCGTCGGTGATCGTGATGTCGTAATCGGCGGCCAGTTGCGGCTTGAGCGTCTGCAGGATGAGCACCGTTTCTTTTTCATCCGGTGCGGGGACGCGCAGGCGCTGGCTGTGCTCATGCACTGCCGGGATAGCAGCCAGTACCTCGTTGTAGATCGCTTCGGTGGTTGTGCCAATGATCACGGGATCGCTGCTCAGAAAGGCTTTCTGCAGGTCAGCGGGCACTTTGGGCTGGCGCAGGCGCGTCTGCTGGTCAAAGAAACGGTCGATTTGCGGGATGAACAGGATTCCGCCGGTCGCCTTGTTGATCCCGGCGCGGATGGCCCGCACCGGATCATCCAGCAGGGCGGTCTCGTCGATCTGCACCAGCCGGTCTAGCCCCAGCGGGCCTTTGCCTTCGGCGATCAACAGAGCCAGGCTGTACGCCAGGGTGCGTTTGCCGACGCCTTCTTGCCCGATCAGGATGACATGCCGGTTGACTCGCTGGGCGAGCATGTTGATCAGTTCGGTCAGCAACGCCTGGCGGTAGTGAACGGGACGCTTTTCTCCGGCGCGGGCCAGCGCCACGTAGTCAACGGCGGTGCCGCCCATTTGCCGGGCGACAGCTGAGGCGCTGGCGGACTTGGCCGGGCTGCCGCCGATCAGGCTGAGCATCGCTTCCGGCGTGATGCCATACTGGGCCAGGATGCCGCCTGTGCCCAGCCGCTTCTGGCTCATGGCGGCCAGCAGGTGGTCGGTGCGCACGTAGACCTCGTTGCTCTGCTCGGCATAGGTCAGGGCGTCGTCAATGGCGATGATCATCTGGCGGGAAAGCTGCACCGCTTTGTTGTCGCGGGTGATGAAGGCCAGGTCGCCAGGGAGATCGCGGCGGCTTTCCACGGCCAGGCGGGTCTGGCGGGCCAGGCGGGTCAGATCGACGTTATTGCTGGCGGCAAATCGTTGCAGCAGGGCATGGCCCGGCGTGTCCTTGGCCTCGATCAGGGCCAGCAACGCCATTTCCGGGAAGATGTTGTTCTTGCGGTAGCGGTCCATCAGGGCCGCGGTGTCATTCAGCAGGGCGGCGGTATCTGGCGCCAGCAGGTTGGGGTTGAGCGTTGCTCCCATGTCTTGACCCTCTCAAGTGCCGGGGCACGATCTGTTCGGAGGATGGCGCTATTGCGCCGCGAATCACTACGTCACAATCGGCCAAAAGTCGCTGCGGGAACGAATCACCGGTCAGGCAAACAGCCTTGCCAGGAGACGCCTCGCCTCAGGAGTATAACATACCCTGCTGCAGTCAGGGCAGGCGGAGGCCGCTGCCGGCCATGAGGGCCGGGCCAAGATTCACCGGCAGTACGCCCGTGACCGGTTGGGCGCCAAACAGGGCCGCGCAGGCAGCATCAATGGCTGCGGGCAGGGGGGTATAGACGGCCATGTAACCGGCAATATCCGGGAATTGCTGCCAGTCATAGGGGGAGCGAAGCGCCACGGCGATAGTCTTCTCCGGAGGCAGGGCGTGGACCAGGGCCTGCAGGTCGGGATTCTGCGCTGCATCAATGGTGAAGACGATCACGATTTCCGCCGCCCGCGCGGCCTCGACCGCCCAGCTACGCTCTTCCGCGGTTGGCCCCAGCGAGACGCCGACAAAGCGCAGGGCAGGATGATAAGCTTCACAGGTGCGGGCGATACTCGGCAGGGTGGCCGGGTAGATCAGGGCTACGTGTTGCTCGGTGCTCAGCGGGATGGCGCCCGTCTGGTCGTAGGCCAGTGTCACCGCGGCGGCGAGGAGTTGCGACACCAGTTGTTCATGGGTGTCGTGGTTGATCCGCTGACGGGCCGTTGCCGGGTCCAGGGGCGACCAGTCCAGTACGCCGAACTGTGTCTTGAGACGCAGGATACGCCGCACCGAGTCTTCGATCCGTTCTAGCGGGAGGGTGCCATCCTCGACGGCGCGCACCACGGCTTCGATGGCCGCCTGCTGTGTCTCCAGGCTGACGTGCGGTCCCGGCGTGATCAGGTCTGCGCCGGCCTGCAGCGCCAGCAGGGAAGCATGGGCCAGGCTGTAGCGCAAGTCGATGGCATCCATATCCAGGGCGTCGGTCATGATCAGGCCGTCAAAGCCGAGTTCCTGGCGGAGCAGACCGCTGACGATTGGCGCCGATAGACTGGCCGGGGTGTCTGGCGCCGGGTCAAGGGCAGGGTAAGCGACATGAGCGACCAGGATCGCCCCCACATCGGCGGCGATTGCCTGCCCGAAGGGGGCGAGTTCTACGACGTCCAACCGGGCGCGATCGTGCGGGACGACCGGCAAGGTGAGGTGAGAGTCATCGCTGGTGTCACCGTGGCCGGGGAAATGCTTGGCGGTGGCCAGTACTCCGCCCTCCTGCAGCCCCCGGATCATGGCGGCGGCCATGGCGCCAACCAGCGCTGGATCGGCACTGAAGGCGCGGCGGAAGATCACAGGGTTGTCCGGGTTGGTCTCCACATCGGCGACCGGGGCGAGGTTCATGGTAATGCCCACAGCGCGCAGCTCTTCCGCCGTTGCCAGCCCGATGCTCTGCGCATAGGCTGGGTCGCCGGTAGCCGCTATGGCCATACTGACCGGGAAAGCAGTAAAGGCGTTTGCTTCTGCAGTGGCCAGTCGGGAAACCGGGCCGCCCTCTTGATCAATGGCAATCCAGGCCGGGACCGCGCCCGGCTGGGCAATGATCGCGGCCTGGATGTCATTGGTCAGGCGGGTGATCTGTTCCGGTGTGCTGGTGTTGTAGCCAAACAGGATGACGCCGCCGGGAGGGTAGCTGGCCAGGAAGTCAGCGCCGTCCAGGGTGAGGACTTCCCCCCACAGGCTGACCATGAACAACTGGGCAACCTTCTGAGTGGTGGACATCCCGGCGAGCAGACGATCGATCTCGTCGTCCTGAGCGTGGACAGGCGGCACGCAGAGCCACGGCAGGATCAGCAGCCCTACCAGCAACAAGACGCCCGGCGCAGGCGGCCAGCGTCCGGGTCGGGGCGGCATTGCTAATCCTGCATGCCGGGCAGATCGGCCAGGCGGTAGCCAATACCGCGAATGTTCACCACCAGGTCCGGGTCCTGGCCGGCGGTCTTGAGCTTGCGGCGCAGATTACTGATGTGGGGGCGGATGACTTCCCGCGCTTCTGGCTCGTCGATGGAATAACCCCGCACCTCGCGCACTAGCTCGTGGCAGGGGACAACCCGTCCACGGTGCACGGCCAGGTAAAGCAGCAGGTCAAATTCGGTGGGCGTCAGGTCGATGGGCTGCTCGCCAATGGCGATCTGGTAACGACCGGGGAAGATGGTCAGCGGACCCAGAGTCATGGTGTTGATCGGTGTCGCAATCGGAGTGACCGGGGCGTGTGCTGGCTCAGTCGGCGTTTCGCGGGCAGCGGGCGACTTGGACTCTGCGACATGGGCTAGCTCAGCCACGTTGTTTTGAATGGCATCCAGCAGGGCGCGCCGCCGCTTGAGGTTGCGGGCACGCTCAATGCCGCGCGCCACGCTGTCGCGGATGTCCTGGCTGGAACTGGGCTTGATCAGGTAGTCGTGCGCGCCCAGCCGCAGGCTTTCCACGGCGGTATCCAGACTGGCGTAGCCGGTGAGCAGGATGACAATGGCCTCCGGTGCACTTTCCCGGACGCGGGCCAGCAGTTCCACGCCGCTGATACCAGGCATGCGGATGTCGGTCAGGATGACGTCATAGTTCTGCCGGGCGATCATCTCCAGCGCTTCTTCGCCGCTGGCCGCGGAGTCAACCTGGTAGCCGACACGCTGCAGCGTCTTGGTGATGGAGTAACGGATGGCGCTTTCGTCATCTACGACCAGAATGTGGGCGGTTTCGTTATCTGTAGTCATAGGTTCTCGGCGTCTTTTGCATTAGTCGCTAATATACAGGCCGTCAAGGGTACCTTAACTATACTTCATTTTATCTATGACTGCAAATTAATGAGTTTATTTAGGATAGCTTATTGACTTTTAGAATCGTTCCCAGCGCAGCAGGAGCGCCGTCTGGGCGCGATCGGTGAGCGCATACGGCTGGGCAATCCGGCTGTGCGGCCCGGCAATCACCCAAGCGATTGCGCCACCAGCGGTCAACAACGGCAAGCGGTCGCGGATGCCGGCCGGCATGCGAGCGTTGATCAGGAAGTCTTTGACCTTCTGGGTTTGTCCGGCCAACCCGAATGGCTGAAAGCGATCGCCAGGCTGCCGGGTGCGCAAAGCCAGTGAGGTCCCTGGTGGGATGGCCAGCGTGGCCGTCAGCGGCTGGCCGTGGAAGGCCGTCGGATTCTCATCGGGGGCCAGCCAGCGAACCTCCAGTGCCCAGGGGCAATCCGGCAGCGCGGTACAGCCGGGCACAGCCACCGGCACAAGCATTCCCGGCTGGAGTAGCGGCCAGTCGGGAAGTGAGGTTAAAGCGTCTACCCGCTGCAAAATCAGGTGGTCATACTCAACGCGCAGCAGGAAGCCGCCGGGTAAATCGGCCTGCTGGCCGGTGACGCCCTGGCGGGCCACCCGGAGCGCCTTTTCCAGCGCCGGATAGCTGATCTCTCCCCCGGCAGGAGCCAGCTGGCGCAGCGCCAGCCGTAACATCCCGCGCTGGCTGCTTACACAATACTCGTCGCTGCGGAAACGGCTGAGGCTCAGGATGATGCGATCGGCCCGGCGGCTGACCAGGCAGGTGGCCAGCGCCGCGCTGAATTGCGCTTCAAGCGCTGCATAGTCCGCGGCAAGGGTTTCAGCGGTCCGGGCCAACCGTTCCCGGATACCGGGTGTCAGGCGTTCCAGCAGGGGAAGGACCTCATGGCGGATGCGGTTTCGAAAGTAGGTCAGGTCGGCATTGGTTTTGTCGTGGCGGGCAGCCAGTCCAAAGGTGTCACAATACGCTTGGGTAGCGGCGCGGGAGATGCCCAGCAGCGGGCGGAGCAGCGTCAGGCCGGGCGGCAGGCTGTCGCCGGGCAGCAGATAGGCGGCGGTCAACGGCGTAGCCGGTTGCATGCCGCGCAGCCCGGTCAGGCCGCTACCGCGAATCAGATGCATAAGGATGGTTTCCGCCTGGTCGTCGGCGGTGTGGCCCAGAGCAATGGCCGCCGCGCCTGTGGCCGCGGCGACGCGAGCCAGGAATGAATAGCGAGTGCGGCGGGCGGCTTCCTCAATGCTCAAGTTGTGCCGGGCGGCCAGCGCAGCGACGTCGACGCGCTCACAGGTCGCCGGGAGGCCCCAGTCTGCCGCAGTTTGTGCCACGAATTCGGCGTCAGCGCGGCTGTCCTCGCCGCGCAGACCGTGATCGAGGGTGGCGATATGCAGCCGCAGGCCCAGTTGCGGGCTGGCGCGGTGTAGCAGGTGCAACAGGCATAGCGAGTCCGCACCGCCGGAGACGGCTACCACCAGCGGGCGGCCCATCGCTAATTGGCGGGGTAGGCTGTGACGCGCCAGCGCTTTCAGAAATTCAGGAAGCAAGTCCATGTTTTCAGTATAGTGCACGGGCGGGGGGAGGTCGAGGCCGGGTTGTGCGAAGCGAAGAAGCGATTTTGGGTACAAAACGGGATAGAATCGTGACTGTTGCTGAAGATGAAAGGATGCTTAAATTGAAGGGCGCAGCGGTGAGCGCAGTAGTTGGGCCGTGATCCGTATGCTATAATGCCCAGTCGTGTCTTCCTGCACGACGTGAAGGAGACTAAATCGACTGTGTTGAGTCCACTAGATTGGCTACTTGGCCTTTTCTCCCTCGATATTGGCATTGACCTGGGCACGGCAAACACGCTGGTCAGTGTGCGGGGGAAGGGCATTGTCATTAACGAACCATCCTACGTTGCCATTGAGAAGAAAACACGCCGTCCCCTGGCTATCGGGCGTGAAGCCAAGGAGATGGTTGGCAAGACTCCGGCCAATATCGTTGCTATCCGCCCGCTGCGTGATGGCGTGATCAGCGAGTTTGACATCACCGAGGCCATGCTTGACTACTTCATCCGCAAGGCCCATGAGCAGACCTGGGTGCCGGTCCCCCGTCCGCGGGTGGTGGTGGGGATTCCCAGCGGCGTGACCGAGGTGGAAAAGCGGGCCGTCTACGACGCGACGATGAGTGCTGGCGCGCGGGAAGCCTTCCTGATCGAGGAGCCGGTTGCCGCGGCTATCGGCGCCGGGCTGCCGATTACCGAGACACACGGCTCTATGGTCGTGGATATCGGCGGCGGCACTACAGAAGTGGCCGTTTTTTCGCTCGGCGGGATCGTAATCAGTCGCTCGATCCGGGTGGCGGGCGATGAGCTGGACGAGGATATCGTGCAATATATGCGCAACAAATACAACCTGCTGATCGGCGACCGCACAGCGGAGCGGGCCAAGATCGAGATCGGCTCTGCCTATCCGTTGCCGGAAGAACGCACGATCACGCTGCGGGGCCGCAACCTGGTCACCGGCTTGCCGGAAGCGATCGAAGTCAGTTCGATCGAACTGCGGGAAGCGCTAGCTGGCTCGGTGAGCATCATCGTCAACACGATCAAAGAGGCACTCGACGCGACACCACCCGAACTGGTCGCCGACCTTATGGAATCCGGTATCTGCATGGCGGGCGGCGGGAGCCAGCTCAAGAGCCTGACGGAACGCGTGGCCGAGGAGACGAACATCAAGGTCTGGCTGGCCGACGATCCGATGACCTGCGTGGCGCGTGGCGCTGGCCGCATTCTGGAAGACTATGACAACCTGCGGCGGTTGCTGGTCGGCCTGGAGCGTGGCAGCACGCAACACTGATTGGCGCGGCCCCGCTCGCCGGTTAGCGGCCGTCAGAGTGGCCGGCGCTGACGGCAGATGACACCGGATCGTGTACCGGATTTCCACTGGCAGAGTCTATGTATCGTTCAAACCGCCTGCTGCTGTTTGTGATCAGCGTCGTCCTGTGCGGAATCCTGATTGCGCTGAGCGTGGCAGGCCTGACTGCCCCGGTGGGTAACCTGCTGGCGGTTCCCCTCCAGTGGGTGGAAGGCATTGCCAACGGCTTGGTCATGCGTACCAGCGGGCTGGCAGAAGATATCCTGACCATCCAGCAGCTTGAGGAGCGTAATCGTAGCCTGGAGGCCGCGCTGGCGGCATACCAGGCGGAGATCGTAGAATTGCGCGAGATCCGCCACGACTACGACCGTATCGCCGCATTGCTGGAATACACCCGCGCCCGCCAGAATGAGGAATACCTGGTGGCTGATGTCATTGGCCGCGACATTAGCGCTTTCACCCGCGTGATCTTCATCAACCGCGGTGCCCGCGATGGCGTGACTGAAGGGATGCCGGTGGTTACAGAAAAGGGTCTGGTGGGTCGGGTCACCCAGGTCAGTGCGAATGCCGCCCAGGTGTTGCTGATCACGGATCCGATCAGCGCCGTGAATGCTCGCCTGCTGAATTCCCGCGCTGAAGGTAGTGTGCTGGGGCAGGCGGGCGGCCTGCGGATGACCTATATCGATCTGAACGCGACTCTGCAGGAAGGTGATACGGCCGTAACTTCCGGCCTGGGTGGGAACTTCCCGGAGGGGATCATCATCGGCCAGGTGACCAGCATTCGCCAGTTCCAGTTTGAGTTGTTTCAGGAGGCGGAAATTCGTAGCCTGAACGACTTTGACCGCCTGGAGACGGTGCTGGTCATCACCAACTTCCAGCCCGTAGATCTGTCCGTGTTTGAAAGACCGGGCTAGACCCCCAGCGGAGCCGATCGATGGGTGGGTATCTGAGTATTCCCGTGCTGGCATTGGCCGTCGTGATTCAGGCTACGGTGTTGCCGGAGTTGCGCATTGCTGGCGGGGCGCCGGATCTGCTGTTCCTGCTGGTGCTGGGGTACAGCCTGCTGCAGGGCTTCGAGCGTGGCGTTGTATGGGCCATTGTGGGCGGCCTGCTGCATGACCTGGTCTCCGCAGTGCCGGAGGGGGTAACCTCGCTGGCGCTGGTCACAACGATTGGCGCAGTGGCGTTGATTGTTGGCCGGAATGCCCCGCGTAATCTGGTGATCCCGCCGTTGCTGGCCGCTGGCGCAACGGCGCTGTATCACGTTGTTGTGCTGGTGAGTCTGCTATTGGTCGGGCGACCGCTGCCGATCCCGGCGTTACTGATGTATGTGACTGTGCCGACGGCGGTTTATAATCTGGTGTTGATGGTTCCGGTCTATCACCTGCTGGCAGGTCTTTCCCCGTCACGGCGTCCGCGTCCACTGGACGACCGCCAGCGGCGGCTATGAAGGTGATGGCCGGGCCGCTGGAGCCTGTGCTATGCGAAGGATTATCCTGCCGTTCCAGGGTTGGCGGCTGACCTTTTTCGGTGCGATTGTTTTCTTCTCCTTCCTGATCCTGCTGATCCGGCTCTATGATCTGCAGTTTGTACAGGCGGAGATCTGGACGCTGCAGGCCGAGGAAAACCGTCTCCAACTGCTCCCCATTCCCGCGTCCCGCGGTGTGATTTATGACCGGAACGGAACACCGCTGGCCCTCAACGTGCCTGCTTTCAATGTCACGATCGTCCCGGCGGCAATCCCTGAGGACGATGAAGCGGCACTGGCCATCTACAACCGGCTATCCGCCCTGATCGATGTGCCCCCGACCCGCGCCGCTGCCGAGGCAACCGGCCGGTTCAACCAGCGTAGCTTGGAAGGGATGGTCGAGGAGGGCGCTGGTATCGAGCCGTACCGGCCGGTCATCGTGGCGCAGGACGTGCCGCGCAATGTCGCCCTGCGCATCCTGGAGGATCGCCTGCTGTTGCCCGGTGTGGGGATCGAGGTCGCGGCGGTGCGCGAGTATCCCTCCGGCACAACCACCTCGCAGATCATCGGCTATCTGGGGCCGATCCCGGCGGAGGAAGCCGAGGCGCTACAGGAGCAGGGCTACAATCCGGCCTTTGACCGCATCGGGTACGCCGGGGTGGAGTTCTTCCTGGAAAACGAACTGGCTGGGCGGCGGGGCAGCCGCCTGCGGGAGGTCGATGTCGCTGGGCTACCGCTGCGCGTGGTCCAGCAGGAGGATCCGATTCCGGGTCGCAACGTTCGGCTGACACTTGATCTGGAGTTGCAGCAGGCCGCGGAAGAGGCGTTAACTCGCCGGATCAATATCGTCAACAGTGAAGCGGGCAAGGTGATCACGCAATCGGGTGCGGTGATTGCTATGAATCCGCAGACAGGTGAAGTGCTGGCGATGGTCAGCTGGCCTTCGTATGACAACCAGCGCTTCGCGCGGAGTATTGACGGCGAATACTACTTCCAGCTGTTCGACAACCCGCTGCTGCCGCTGATCAACCATGCCATCCAGTCCCTGTACCCACCCGGTTCTGTCTGGAAGCTGATCACGGCAGTAGGCGCTCTGGAAGAAGGTGTCATCGACGTCAACACCGAACTCTCTGATCCCGGGCGGCTGGTGCTGCCGAACAGTTACGCCCCCAATGATCCGGCAGCTTCCCAGACCTTTGTGTGCTGGTTGCGGTCCGGGCACGGGCGGCTGGCCATGATACAGGCTATTGCCCAGAGTTGTGACGTGTATTTCTACCAGGTCGGCGGCGGCAACCCGGAAGTTTCGCCGGCAGCGCTCAAACCCGGCGGTCTGGGGATCGATAATCTGTACCGCTATGCTACTGCCTTCGGTATTGGCTCCGAACTGGGTATCGAATTGCCTGGCGAGATCGCCGGGCGGATGCCCGATCGTGACTGGAAGCGCCGCACCTACGGTGAGAACTGGTCAACCGGCGATACCTATAACGCAGCCTTCGGGCAGGGATATGTGGTGACGTCGGTACTGCAGCTGGTCAACGCTGTGGCAGCGATTGCCAATGGTGGGACGGTCTACCAGCCAACGATCATCCATAGCTTTCTGGATGGCGAGGGCAACGTCCTGGAGGGTTTCACGCCGCACGTCAACCGCACGTTAGTCAAGCCACCCCCTGGCCAGGATGCCGTGTTGTTCATGCAGGAGGACATGATCATTCAGGGGCAGAACAGTCTGGTCTGCCGGTGTGAGCCGGATAGCCCCTTCTACGATCCGGCCCGCTGTGATCCGCAGAACTACCGGGCTACGCTTGATTGGCAGGGCGAAACGATCCCGTACACGGTCAATGTGCCGCGCAATTATGTCTTCAATGGCGGCGTTTGCGACCGGACACAATTCAACCCGGATTACCTTCCGCCATTTGTCAGCCCGGAAACCCTTGCCATCGTTCAGCGGGGCATGCGCGAGACCATCATCAATGGCACCGGGATGAAGGCCGCGCTGCCATACGTGGAGGTAGCGGGCAAGACCGGCACGGCTGAATACTGTGATGATATCGCCCGGCCGCTGGGACTGTGCGTCCCCGGCAACTGGCCAGCGCACGCCTGGTTTGTGGCGTATGCACCCTATGAAAACCCGGAAGTGATCATCATCGCCTTTGTCTATAACGGCGGCGAAGGATCGCTAGTGGCATTGCCGGTTGTGCGCGACACGATGGAAGCATACTTCCGGTTGAAGCAGGCGCGCGGCTCATAATGCCCGTAGCGCAAGAGCCAAAAATGAGTATAGTAGTGGACAACACTCAGAACCTGAGACGGAGTGATTCCGGCTGACCGCGCGACTGATACAGGTGGTGGCATGTCAGGCAACAAACCCCTCGAAATCAAGGGTACACGGGATGGGCTTGTCGTTTACGTGTCTCCCGAAGCGGCGTGGGATGAGGTGGCCCGCCAGCTGGCCAATGTTATCGATCGGCAGCGCGACTTCTTCCGCGGGGCGCGTCTGGCGATCGATGTTGGGGAGCGCTCGGTGCGCCGGCAGGAGTTGAGTCTGTTGCAACATGTGCTGGCGGATCGTGAAGTGAGCCTGTGGGCGGTGCTGAGCGGCAGCCTGACAACCCTGACGACGGCGCGGAAACTGGGGGTAGCGACAACGCTGGAGGCCCCTGTGCCGGAGCGTTCACCTGGCGAACGGCTTCCGGCGGGGATTGCCGAGACGCTGTTGCGCGTCCAGGAAGATGACGGCGCCCCTCCGCCGATCAACCCGGAAGAAGTGGGCACGATCGGTGTGCTCTTCAAGCGGACGCTGCGCAGCGGGCGCACGATTCACAGCGATGGGCATGTGGTAGTACTTGGGGATGTCAACCCCGGTGCGGAAATCATTGCCGGGGGGGACGTGATTGTCTGGGGACGATTGCGCGGCGTTGTCCACGCCGGTGCGCAGGGCGACGAAGGCGCAACCGTCTGCGCGCTGGATATGACTCCTATGCAACTGCGGATCGCCGGGTATATCGCTACATCCCCCAAGGAGCAGCGGCGGGAACCTCGCCCGGAAAGCGCCAGGATTCGCGGCAACCGCATTGTGGTGGAAGCATGGAATTGAGCCAGGACTCATCTCAAGAACTGATGGAGAGCCTATGGGCGCACGAGTGATAACCGTTACATCTGGCAAGGGCGGTGTGGGCAAAACCACAGTTACGGCGAACCTCAGTGTCGCCCTGGCCGCGCTCAACAAGAAGGTGGTGGCGATTGACGCCGATATTGGCCTGCGCAACCTGGATGTCATCCTGGGGCTGGAAAACCGCATCGTCTACGATCTGGTGGATGTCGTTGAAGGGCGCTGCAAACTGCGCCAGGCCATGATCAAGCATAAATCCTACCCGGACCTGTATCTGATCCCTGCTGCTCAGACCCGCGACAAGACTGCGATCAGCCCGGCGGATATGGTGGACATTGCGCAAAAACTGCGAGAGGACTACGATTTTATTCTGATCGACTCGCCCGCCGGGATTGAGCGCGGCTTCCGCAATGCGGTAGCTCCGGCTGATGAAGTGTTGATTGTGACTAACCCCGAGGTTTCCGCCGTCCGGGATGCTGACCGGATTATCGGCCTGCTGGAGGCTGAAGAGAAAGGCCCCGGCCAGCTCATCCTCAACCGGCTCAAGATGGATCTGGTCAAACGCGGCGAGATGCTCTCCACCAATGATGTAGTGGAGATCCTGTCGATCAAGATCATCGGGGTTGTGCCGGAAGATGAAACCGTGCTAACCTCATCGAATAAGGGGGAACCGGCAGCCGGAGATCCAAACTCCAGGGCCGGGCAGGCGTTCCGCAACATTGCCCGCCGCCTGCTGGGCGAGGATGTCCCGCTGATGGCCCTGGATCAGGAACAGTCTTTCCTGAAGCGGTTGTCACGGCTTTTTAGCGGCAATTCGGCAGGCATGGGATAGCAGGAGATAGCGTCCATGAGCAGCCTAATCGATCGCCTGCTGGGGCGGAGCAGTACCGGTTCCGCAAAGATTGCCAAGGAGCGCCTGCAACTGGTGCTGGTGCACGATCGCCTGGATCTTTCCCCTGAGAAGCTCAAAGAGATGGAGGAAGAAATCCTGGCGGTGATTTCCAAGTATGTGCAGATTGACCGCGAAAACGTGGAGATCACGGTGGAGCAGCGCAAGCGCGATAGCTGGCTGGTGGCCGATATCCCGCTGGCGATTGATGACTCGCGCGGGTAGGCGACGGTCTGGGCTGCGTGGCGGCGCGGCGGGTTGCTCTTGACAGGAGCTGGCAAGTTGGGGAAGCTTGGGGCGGCGTCGAAGACGCGGCCCTTTTGTTTGGCGATAGGCTTTGGGTTGGTCCAATCTGGTATCTACCTGGATAGGGTTCCTGTGGCATGAATGGTACCGGGGTAAGTATTTGGCGACGGTTTGACTTCATTTTGTTCAGCGCGGTCGTACTGCTGGTCATCTACGGGGTGCTGATGATCCGCAGCGCCACCCTGGATGCAATCGATCCTGACCTGATCAACCGCGTGCCCCGGCAGATCCAGTATGCGGTAGTCGGGTTCGCGGTGCTGTTGATCATGACCGCAATTGATTACCGGTTGATCGGCGCACTTTACCAGTGGATCTACGCGCTTGTCCTGGTGTTTCTGGGGCTGGTGGCCTTCTTTGGGCTGGTTGGCGCGGCGGGGGCGCAACGCTGGCTGAATGTCGGCATCCCCATCCAGCCCTCGGAGATCAGCAAGGTGCTGCTGGTGATCGCCCTGGGCCAGCATCTGAGCAACAATTACACCCGTTTTAGTGACCTCAAGACGGTGTTTGTATCTTTGCTGTACATTGGGATTCCGGCGTTGCTGGTCTTTCTGCAGCCCTCGCTGGGTGTTACCGTGGTGATCATGACTACCTGGATGGTGATGGCCTGGGCGGCGGGCCTGCGCTTAAAGCATATTCTGATTTTCGCCCTGGTGATGTTGATCTTGCTGCCGGTGCTCTGGATCAACATGGAAGACTACCAGCGCCAGCGGATCATCAACTTTGTAAACCCGGAAGCTGATCCCAGTGGGCAGTACAACATCAACCAGGCGCTGATCAGCATCGGTTCTGGCGGATTGCTGGGCAAAGGTTATGCCCAGGGCACGCAGACGCAGTTACGCTTCCTGCGGGTGCGGCATACAGACTTCATTTTCAGCGTCATCGCCGAGGAACTGGGTTTTGCCGGGGCGGTGCTGGCGCTCGGTCTGATCGCGATCGTGTTGTGGCGCATCCTTTATGTGGCAAGGGTTGCCGCCGATCCCTTCGGTAGCCTGCTGTGCTACGGCGTGGCCAACCTGATCTTCTTCCAGACTTTTGTCTCGGTGGGCATGAATCTCAATCTGTTGCCTGTCACCGGCCTGACCCTGCCGTTCATCAGTTCAGGTGGTAGCTCCCTGTTAACCCTGCTGCTGGGTATCGGGCTGGTGGAGAGCGTGTACGTCCGGCGGCCGCCACGCGGCTGAGGCCGGACCCGGCAACCGCCGTTCAACGATCTTGACAGCCCTCCGCACCCGCCCTATAATCACGGTCAATCGGCGGGTATAGTTCAGCGGTAGAACGTCAGCTTCCCAAGCTGAATGTCACGGGTTCGAATCCCGTTACCCGCTCTTGACGGGGGGCGTGCGGCGTCCCCCGTTGTGATTCCAGGTCACCTTGACAGGCTAACCCCTTCGTGCAACAGTAGTGAGGGCGCACGGCCTGGTGTGCGCGGCAAAACCGGATCATCGAACAGAAAGTAAGGCCATCTCATGGCCGAAAACCATACTGTCCTGCGCACAGAAGACCTGCGCAAGGACTTCAGGACGGGCGAAGTCATTGTCCATGCCCTGCGGGGTGTGACCATGACCGTCAGGCGGGGCGAATTTCTGGCCATCAGCGGGCCGTCTGGCAGCGGCAAGTCCACCCTTCTGGGCCTGATCGGCGGCCTGGATACGCCCAGCAGCGGGCGGGTGTTCATTGATGGTGTCGATATCACCCACCTGAGCGAAAGTGCGCTGACCCGCATCCGCAACGAGAAGATCGGCTTTGTCTTCCAGTCCTTCAATCTGATTCCCACTCTGACCGCCCTGGAAAACGTGGCCCTGCCGATCCAGTTCGCCCGTCAGCGCCGCTTTGATCCACGCCGCCGCGCACGGGAAATCCTGACCCTGCTTGGCCTCGGCGATCGCGTCAACCATCGCCCGGCGCAGCTTTCCGGCGGGGAACAGCAGCGCGTTGCCATCGCCCGTGCCCTGGCCAATAATCCCCCCCTGTTACTGGCTGACGAACCGACTGGCAATCTGGATTCCGTCTCCAGCCAGGTTGTCCTGGAGGCGCTCCACAATGTGCGGGAGAGCACGGGCACAACCATCATCGTGGTCACCCACGCGCCGCATATTGCTGCGCAGGCCGACCGCCGCATCATTCTGGTTGACGGCCGCATCGCTGAAGACGCGCTTAACGGCGCCCCAGTGCAAGGTCCGCAGCCCGCCAGCGAGCAGGCGCACCCATGATCGAACGTCTTCGGTTCGCTTTTGCCTATGCGCTGCGCAATATCGTCCGCGATCGGCGTCGCGCCGCCTTCACCCTGCTGTCGGTAGCTGTTGGCGTAGCCTCTGTGGTCGCTCTGCGCGCCCTGGGGTTGATGCTCACTGACGCCCTCACCAGCAACGCGCAGGCGTTCCTGCGCGGCGACATTCGGGTAACCGACACGACCATGGATGGCGGCTTCGTGCTGAGCATCTTCAATTCCGAAGAGCGGAACCACCCCTTTGGTGCGGAGAACATCCCGGCCATTGAAGCGTGGGCTGCCGAACGCGACATCGCGATCACCTTCACTCTCAACGGTGAGTTGATGCAGGTCGCTGTGATCGGGGAGTATGGTCGCGCCGGGCCGCCTGCCCTGACCATGAGCGTCTTCATCGATCCGGCAGTTTACCCTTTCTACGATACCATCCGGGCAGACAGGCCAGCCCGTGCGCTGCTGGGCGACCTGTTCGCCACCCCCAATGCAGCTGTGTTGAGCCAGCGTCTGGCCAGCCAGATTGGGGCGGAAGTTGGCGATCAGGTGCGCGTCGGTTCGGCCAACGTCTATTTCACGGTTAGCGGCATCGTGCCGGATACCGCCGAAAGCTCGCTGGATGGTCCGCAGAGTCTGCTGTTCAGCTTCATCTACCTGAATCGCGCCGAGCAGGCATTGTTCGGCCTGGACGATCTGGCCGATCGCGCTTACCTCAAGCTGCCCCCTGAGGCCGATCCCGGGGCCATTGAAGAGGAGATCGCCAGCTGGCCGCAGCGACCGGACCGCCAGCGCTACAGCCGCTGGTGGACCGTTTCTGCCGGGGAAGTGCTGGAGGAGAATGCTGAGATCGCGGATGCTATCTCCCGCTTTGTGCTGGTATTGAGCCTGGTCGGGCTGGTCATCGGCGGTGTGGGCATTATCAACACGATGGTTGTGGCGATCAACCGTCGTTCGCTGGAAATCGCCGTGCTCAAGACACTTGGCCTGCACAGCCTGGATATCTCCCTGCTGGTGCTGGCGGAGGCGACGCTGGCGGGTTTCTTCGGTAGCCTGCTGGGCGCTGCGCTTGGCATGCTGCTCAGCTATATCGCGCGTGACCTGGGGCAGCAGGCCTTTGCCATTGGTCTGCCCTGGCGCCCCTACCTTGACCCGATCCTGATCGGGATAGCCCTGGGCCTGGTGGTCACCCTGTTCTTCAGTCTGCTGCCCATGATCACCGCCGCCCGTGTCCGCCCCAAGCTGGTGCTGCGGGAAGACGATGTTCCCATGCTGCGCGCGGGTGCTCTGTGGACAGGCATCAGCTTCATCGTGCTGATCATCGGTTTTGGCCTGCTGATCGACCTGATTGTGGCCAGCCACCGCTTTGCGCGTTACCTGCGGTTGCCGCCGCCGCTGACGCCCGGCATCACTGCCACGCTGGGAACCTTCATCTTTCTGGCCGTGCTGTTCGCCCTCAACTGGGCGTTGGTCTGGCTGTTGAGCAAGTTGCCCAGCTTCCGCAACGCCAACCTGCAACTGGCCATCCGCGGTCTGGCAACACACCGCACCCGCACCGCCTTCAGCCTGCTGGCCCTGATTATTGGCATGACGGCGCTCAGTGGCACGCTGATCATGACTCGCAGCCTCAATATCCTGCTGTACACCAGTATCAGCCAGCCGCTTGGTGGCAATGTGGTGATCCTGCCCCTGTCGCTCGTCCAGGGAACAGTGCGCACCCGGCTGGATTCGATCCCGGCGGTCAATGGTTACCGGGAGATCCGCTTCCCCGGTAGACTTGAGTTGGTGGCCATCAATGGCGCGCGAGATTACGAACGGTGGTTCGCCCTCGCCCGGACTGACGCGCAGTCAAGCATGCGTCGCGTCAGCCTGAACCTGGTTCTGGGCGTCGCTGCCTATGGCGACCCGCCGCGTGGCCAGCTGGTCGCCGGACGCTTCCTTGGTCCGGAGGATGCCGGGCAGGCTGTGATCACCATCCCTTATTTGCCCGAACTGGAAGCGCATGGCGTGACAATTGGCTCGCCGATCACGCTGCGCATAGGCGAACGGGTGCAAGATTTCGAGGTCGTGGGTATTGTCGCGCCAGGGCCGTCAACCGGTCTGATCCCCTTCAGCCTGAATGACAGCGCCCTGCAGGTCCCGCTGGATATGATGCCGCGCCAGAATATTCCCTTTGACTTCATTGTTGTGGACGTCCAGCCGGACGCGGTGCGCGAGGTTATGGCGGCAGTTGGCGCCATTCCCGGCGTGTTCATCTTCGACGTCGCTCTGTTCGACTCGATCATCAGCCGCCTGATGAACCAGCTGGCCGCGCTTCCACTGCTGGTTGCCGGACTGAGCCTGTTCGCCGCCAGCGCCCTGATCGCCACAACCGTCGCCCTGGCGACCATGGAACGCCGTCGGCAGATCGCTATTCTTAAGGCTATCGGGGTCAGTCGCTGGCAGGCGCTGGGTCAATTGCTGGCGGAAAACAGCCTGGTTGGTATCGCTGGCGGCGTGATCAGCCTGTTGCCCACCCTGCTTATCCTGGCGCTCGTCCCTGTCCTGAGCGAAGGGCTGGTTCACATGCCTTTGCCCACCGACCTGGTGATTCTGATGCTGGCCCTGGCGGTGCTGGTGACTATCGCCGCAACCCTGATCACAGCCTGGCCAGCAGCCACGGAAAAGCCGTTGAATGCCCTGCGCTATGAATAAAACACCCGCACCGGCAGGCGGCGCGGGCGCAGAAGCCTGAAAGACGATTGCGAGCTACTGCGTTCTGGGCCGGGCCAGGATGCTGGCGATCGGTCTCATGCTCAGCCACCACTGCTCCTTGGGTCGGCCAAATTCGCTGTCGAGCAGGCGCGGCAAATCGCCCAGGCTGGTGAAGGTCACCTGACCGGCCTGCAGGCCGATAAACGCCCCAGCTGGCGAGACCCGTCCCGCCTCGGCAATCAGGAACTCCATACAGCGGGCGGCCAAGCGTGTCGCCTGAATCCGGTCAAAAGGCGAAGGGTCGCCGCCCTGCTGGACATGCCCCAGGATGGTCTGCCGTACATTGAATAGCCCGCCGCCCTCTTTCTCAAACAGTGAGGCAATGAACGATGTCGTATAGAACGGATCGACATCCTCGTTGCGGATGATCAGGCCCAGCCGCATGTCCTGCTCAAATCCCTTGACCAGGCTGGCCAGGTCGTCCTGTAAATCCTTGAGGGTTAGTCCTTCTTCATGCAGGTAGATCCGCTCCGCCCCTGTCGCCAGACCACTCATCAGCGCCAGGTAGCCACAGTAGCGCCCCATCACTTCCACCACAAAGCAGCGCCGGGAAGCCACCGCGGACTGCTTGATCTTGTCCACATCCATCACAATGCTATTGAGGGCGGTATCCGCGCCAATGCTATGCTCGGAGCCGGGTAGATTATTATTGATCGACGCTGGCATGCAGATGATCGGGATGTTAAAGGCCGGATACTGGTTGCTGTGCGTGAACAGCAGATGAGCCGCCTGATAGCCGGAGAGACCGCCGATGATCAGCAAGCCCTGAACGTCATGCGCCTCCAGGACCTGGGCGATCCTGGGCAGGTCGCTTTCCGCAGGGATTTTACGGCTCGTGCCCAGCTCAGCGCCGCCGCGGGAGACCCACCCGCTGACGCTCATCCAGTCCATCTCGCTGATGTCATCGCGCAGCAGGCCGCGGAAGCCGTTGCGCGCTCCGAGCATAATGTGGCCTTTGTCCAGCCCCAGCCGGACGGCAGCGCGGACAGCGGTATTCATACCGGGGGCGGGCCCGCCGCAATTCATAACCAGAAAGCGCAGCCGTTTCTGGCCGGGTTCCGGTTTGCGCGGGTACGCCTGCACCAGCGTGCGGAAAGTGCGCAGCGCATCCTTGAAGCTCCCGCCGCGCAATGACATCGCCCGGTTGTAGTCGTGGGCTTCAATGGCTCGCGCGACTTCCTGGGTAGCCTCGACGCAGGCCATCAGCGGCGCATGAACCAACCGGTTCTCACGGATGCCGATGAGGAGGGGTTCCCGCGCCTCTTCAGAGACAATGCATTCTACTGCCGCGTAGCCCATCAGGGTGCCCAGGTTACGGTCAAAGGCGCTCGGCGCACCGCCGCGCTGCACGTGCCCCAGGATGGTGACGCGCACTTCCTCCCCTAGCCGTTCTTCCAGCGCCTTCTGGACATACTGGCTGGTGATGGGATTACCAAAGCGGTCCTGAGCGCCTTCTGCCACGATGACGATACTGTGGCGGCGGCCGGTTTCACGCCCGGCGCGCAGCGCCCGGCACATCTCATCTTCCCAATCGTCCACCTCGGGCGGGCTTTCCGGGATCAACACCCAGTTGGCGGCGGTTGCCAGGGCGCTCATCAATGCCAGGTAGCCGCAGTGCCGCCCCATGACCTCGATCACGAATACCCGCTGGTGGCTGGCCGCTGTACTGGCGATGGCATCAACCGCCGCCGTGATCCGATGCAGCGCTGTGTCCGCCCCGATGGTCATATCCGTGCCAACCATATCGTTGTCAATCGATCCGACCAGGCCCACTAGCCGCAATTCGCGATGCGCATCGGCTTTCTTGCGGCTTAGTTCGCCCCGCTGCACGAGTTCTTCAAGCAGCTCTGGCCACTCCTGCCGGAAGATATTCGCGCCGGTCAGACTGCCATCGCCGCCGATCACAATCAGGCTATCGATGCCATGCTCCAGCAGGTTGCGGGCTGCCTGCCGGCGCCCATCGCGGGTGCGGAACGCAGCGCAACGCGCCGTACCGATCACCGTGCCGCCCTGGTGCATGATGCCGCCCACCGACCCCCAGGTCATCCGGCGGATGAAGTTGCCGCCATCCACCATACCCTGGTAGCCCTCGTAGATCGCATAGACATCATGCCCCAGGTTGATCGCCGTGCGGACTATCGCCCGCACTGCCGCATTCATCCCGGGGGCGTCACCGCCACTGGTGAGTACCCCGATGCTTCTCCTGGAATGCCCTGACATATCGGCTTACCCTTCGGCCATTTCCGAACCGTTGTCATCAACAAGCGGAGTGGGTCATGGCTGCAGATCGCCTTTACCCACCCGGTTTATTGTTTTAGTATCTCACACGCCGAACGTCAACGACAAACCATACAAGAATCGATGGAAGTTCTGAAGAAAATCGATCGCACTGCCGGTTACCAGGCGACCCATTCCAACCATAGGTAACCGGACAAATGTGATAGCCTTCACTTACCAGATTGTCGCCCTTCGCCTATGGTAGTAGTAGACTGCGACCACCAGCCTGATCAGGCCTGTCGTGATCGGGTGCTCACGGGAGGATGAACAAGTTCATGGCAGACCAGCGAGCCGATCTGAATATCGACCGCAAATCACGCGCCTACCAGCCCATGCAGCCCGTCGCCAAGCAGGACGCCAGCCAGCGCCTTGAGCATTTTGACGAAATTTATCTCAACTACGAAGCGGAGATTGCCTGCATTGAGGCCGGGCGCTGCATCCAGTGCCCCGATCCGGCGCCCTGCCAGCAAGCATGCCCGCTGGGGAATGACATCCCGACCATCATGCGCCTGGTGGAAAATGGCCGTTTCATCGAGGCAGCCAATGTCTACCGCCAGACCAGTCCGATGCCGGAGATTTGCTCCCGCGTTTGCCCACAGGAACGGCTGTGCGAAGGCTCGTGCACGCATGGCGGCGGCACCAGCGGCGAACCCGTGCGCATCGGCAAGATCGAGAAGTTCGTGATCGATTACCAGATTGCTACCGAAGGCATCCCCCTCGGCACTGTTGCCCCGGATACCGGCAAGCGCGTAGCGATCGTGGGCGGTGGGCCGTCAGGGCTGGCCGCCGCGGAGAGCCTGCGGCGCAAAGGCCACGCCGTGACCGTCTATGATGCTAACCCTTTCCCCGGCGGCCTGCTCATCTATGGCATCCCCGCATTCAAGCTCAGCAAGGATCGCGTTGCCGCCAAAGTCAGACAACTGGAGACGATCGGTGTTCGCTTTGTGCCCAACACCCGGATCGGCCGGGACATCCCGCTCAGTCAACTTACGACGGAATATGACGCGGTCTACGTTGCTGTAGGCGCCAACAAGGAAGTTCCGGCCAACTGGGAAGGCGCCAACCTCAAGGGCGTTTACCAGGCAGGGGAATTCCTGATCCGGGCCAATGTCCCCCGCCCACTGCAGCCCACCCACCTGGCCGAGAGTGGCAGACCGGTCGTTGGACGGCGGGTGTTTGTGATTGGCGGCGGTGACACCGCCATGGACTGTGTCCGTACCGCCCTGCGGCTACAGAAGGCTCAGGGCTACAGGCTTGATGTCACCTGCGCCTACCGCCGCACCGAGGCGGAGATGCCCGGTTGCCGGGTGGAACGCGCCAATGCTCGTGAGGAAGGCGCCCGCTTTGAGTGGCTGACCGCGCCCAAACGATTCATCGGTGACAAAGACGGCAATCTGATCGGCATCGAATTCATCCGCATGCGTCTGGGCGAACCGGATTCGAGTGGTCGGCGCCGGCCGGTGGCCATCGAAGGCTCGGAGTACATGGAGCCGGCGGATACTGTTGCGCTGGCGCTGGGTTACTGGCCGGACGCTACCCTGGGCGAGCAGAACCCCGAACTACAGACGCGCGACTGGGGGCTGATCGTCGCTGACCCGCAAACCGGCAGAACCACCATGACCAACGTCTGGGCTGGCGGCGACGCTGTCACCGGGCCGGATCTGGTCGTGACGGCCATCCGCGCCGGGCTGCACGCCGCTGAGTCTATTCACCTGTATCTCTGCCAGTCCTGAGCGCGGCAGAGACCTGGATTGCAACGGGGACGGTTTCCTGGCAAGCCGTCCCCGTATCTTTTCCGAGGGTGATCTGCCTGATCGGGGCGTCGCCGTTACGGTGTGATCTCCACCACGACGCCCTCCTGCGCCCAGTTGTAGAGCAGTTCCGCGTTGCGAGTGCTAATTAGGATGCAGCCATAAGTGACGCGATGGCCCAGGCTGTTCGTCCACAGGAGCTGGCTGCCGCCGCGTGTGGGGAAGCCGTGAAACCCGTTAGTGAAATCCGCACCGGGGATTGGCCGGTAGACTCCCAGAAAATAAGGCATATACAGATTCCAGTTAGCCGCATAAGCGTTGGGGACGTGGGAGATGATCTGGTAAATGCCCGGCCAGGTGGGACTGTCGGCGATGCCGGTGCTGGCCGGCCAGTCCCACAACAGGGCGCCGCCCTCGTAAACGCGCACACGCTGCTGGCTAATGCTGACCTCGATGCGTTTATCGGCTACCACCGGGAATTCCAGAAAAGTATCCGGCGAGGGAATCGTGATCGTCTGCCCGGCGGAAACGCCGGTCAGGTCGCCGTTAGCCTGCTGAATCCAGGGGTACGGTACGCCATAATCCCAGGCGATGCTGATCAGTGTCTCGCCGGGCTGGACGGTATGCTGCCGGTCGTGGTGATAAACGCGGGCATCAGCAGCGGGCTGCCCGTTAGCCAGGCCAGCTTGCACCGCCGCCACGACTTCCTCAATCTTCAAATAACGGGACGCATCAAGCGCCGCGGCGGCCTGCCCATGCAGATAATCTCCCAGTGCTCCTTCCTGCAGGCTGAGCGCCAGGCCAATTGGCTGGCCCGGATCGGGCACCGCTACCAGCCACGCCCCCCACTGCTCCGGCGGCAACGTCCAGTGGACAATGTCCCCGGTCACCGGATCGTAGAGCCGGATATCCAGCGGCTGGCTTAGCAGGCGTTCCGCCGCCGTGACCAGCGGGGTGGCGTCGACTACTTCGGGCGCGACCGGCTGCATGACCAGCGCCAGCGTACCATCAGCCAGCGCACCATCAGTCCTCAGGCGCTGCAATGTCGCCTCAACGTCCAGAGCGCGGCCCTCCCGCGGTGGCGTCGGTTCCACGCGACCATTAACCAGGCGCACGCCAGCGTTGACCGGCGCCAGAGCTACCTGTGGAGCCAGCGAGGTCAGACCAGCGCGGGCGACTGACTCATCAATCACCAGCACAGGACCAATATTCGACGGACGGAGCAAGCCGTCCAGCCGTCCGCCGCGTCCGCGCCCGTGAGCCAGCGCGCGGGCGGCCGTCGCCTCTGTGTCGAGCGTTACGCCCAGCGCCGTAGCTTCAACCGGCCAGACACGCTCACCATCGCGCAACAGCACGGTTCCCCAGGCATGGCTGAGCGTTTGGGCGGCTTCCGCCTGTGTTAGACCGCCCACCGGGACACCCGCTACCATCACCTGCGGGAAGACCCGTCCCGCGTAGGCCAGCGTCAGCCCCAGCCCCAGCAGCACCACAGACATGATCAGCAGGGCCGGGATCACCGCCAGGGGCACGGCAACGCCCCACAGTAGCCAGCGGCGCTGCTGGCGGGCGCGGGGAGGTCTGCGCCTGGCAGGGGCAGCGCCATGGACATAACCGGCAGCAGATCGGTCATTCACATTCGAACGTAGGGGGGACGATTGCCGCCCATAGACCAGCGGGCGCGGCTGGATGACACGAGCAGGGGCCGGAGTCCGCCTGCGCTGGAGGTGCGGCGGCACCCGGACGGGGCCAGAAGACTGCGGGGCATGAGAGCGACGCTGGCGGATCATGGGCAGGTGCACTCCTTGGCGGTTTTGTCCTCATTATAGCAGAGGCCCGATCGCATTCGTCCCGCCGCCAGCCCGTCGGTTGCCCTGCGCTTGACCTGTGCGCCGCTGCTCTGATCAGGCATGAGGCCTTTGTTGATTGCCCCTGTTTAAAGCCTACCCAGTACCACGGTCACTAACCAGCCGATCATCAGCCACAGCCCAAACCGCCCATGCAGGCGGGCGGTGCGCCCCTGTCCCTGGTGGAGCAGGGCCGTGTCGGTGCTGGTCGTGAAGATGCGGATCAGGCGGTAAGCTTCCGGCGCGGTCACCAGCACAATCAGCGTCGGCCAGGGCATCACCCCGGCGATAACCATCATTGCCACCATCACATATGACCCGGCGACCAGCAGAATGTACTCGACCCGCGCCACGCGCAGCCCAAAGATCACCGCCAGCGTGCGCTTATTGACGGCACGGTCAGCATCCATATCGCGGATGTTGTTGGCGTGCAGGATCGCTGCCACCATGAAGCCGATCGGCAGCCCGGCCAGCAACGGGGTCAGGCTGGTCTGGCCGCCAGACATGGCGTAATAGGCGCCCAGCACCATCAGCGGCCCCATGAAAACAAACACAGCTGCTTCTCCCAGGCCGTGATACGCCAGTGGGAATGGCCCGGCGGTGTAGGTGATCACGACCAGTACGCCCCCTAATCCAATCCACAACAACAGCGGGCCGCTCTGAAGCAGCAGCACCAGACCAATGATCACGCCGGCAGTCGTCGTCAGGATGGCCCCCCAAAGCACCTCGCGCGGGGTCAGCACCCGCTGCTTGATCACCATCCCCTGCCCGGCCTGCTTGAGCGCATCCGCCCCGTGCCGGAAGTCAGCGTATTCATTGATCAGGTTGGCGGCAATTTGCAGGAAGAGCGCACCGATCAGCGCCAGCGCAAACCGCCCAGCCTCGAACACGCCATCGTCCAGGGCGATGGCCGCTGCCAATCCCAGCGGGGCATAGGTGGCGGTCAGCGTGCGCGGGCGGCTGGCGCGGTACCATGCCGCCACGTAAGGATGCGTTGCGAGAATCCCCATGGTCCTTCCCTTTTACAACCCGCCGCTGGCCTGCTCGCGCAGCGCGGTCGACGAAATATCCACGCGGAAGACCTCCGCCGGGATCGCGGTGAACATCCCGGCGAATTCCTCAGGCACCGGCACATCATCCAGCGTATGCAGCCGACCCTCAAAGAGACGCCCGGCGACCAGGAAGCGGCATCCTCTGTCGCGGATCGATTCCAGTGCGGCCAGCATCGCGCCTGCGTCGCCGCCATAGTAGCGTGGGCTGACCAGACGGGTAGCCGTATCATAGCCAACCACAAACACACTGCCGGGGAAGAGCCGCGCTTTCTGTTCGAACAACGGCGTGGTCGTCACGGCAATAGCGCCATGGCCGTAAAACTGCTCCAGTCGCTGGCGAATGTCCGCCTCCAGTAGGGGCGGCTTGTCCACATTCAGCACTGAAAGCTCAAAGATCACCCGCCGTCCGGTCAACTGCCCGGCCATATGCGCCAGCTGAGTATGGCCGCCATGGAGCGGGTTGAATGCGCCCGGCAGGACCGCTACATCACGCGGTAACTCGGTACTGACCTGCCCATTCAGCTCGATCAGGATGGCGGGCAGTTCCCCCCGCAACACCTTGAGCACCGGGTCTGGCGCGTCCTCGTAGCTTACCTCAACACGTTCTGATGGAAGCAGAGGCAGCGCTACCGGCTGAGCACACCCACAGGCTTCCGCCAGCGCCCGGATCACCAGCCGGCTGACGATATCCTCTTCCTCGCCCCGGTCGCGGCTGCCTTTCTGTAGAACCAGCGCATAGGTGGTGATCCGGCGCTCATCGCGCACCGCCACATGGCAGCGATCCTCACCGCGTCGAGGCCGGTCGGTCACCAGCGCCGCCGTGCAGGCCAGCCCGATCGCCGGCGTGCCTTCCGGAGCCAGGATCCGCGCCCGCCGGTAGGCGATGGCGGCCATCTGTATCGCCGTCTCCCGCGCCACGAAGTGCGCCGGGCGCTTCCCCAGGAATCGCTCAAACGATGGGTGGCTGTAGGGCAGTGTAACCTCCAGCACCGTCCGTGTGGCTCCTGGCACGCTCATCAACCAGGCCAGCGCCTGGCTGCCGCCGCCGCTTGCCACCAGAACAGCCTGCACGGGCGAATCGTGAATGTGCTGGATGATATCCCTGATCTGTTGATCCATCGTTGCCACCTGAGTCTCCCGGTGTGTCGCTCTCCGGTGAAGTATAACCAGCCTGTGGGCGCTTGGCAGCGGGCGTCCTGGTTCCAACCAGCAAAGCCAGTTGTGGCTTGCTCCGCCCGGAACGGTGGCTGGAAAGCGCCAACCAGCCATTGACGGCAGGCCAGCCGATCGCTAGAATGGCGGGGTCAGGCCAGCGGCTGATCACCGGACATGCTTCCTGCGCGTCGCGGACGGCGGCCATGGCCAGCGCTGGATTGCGCCAGCAAAGACGTCAAACCCCAGGCCGAAACCGTGTTCCCGGTACACTGCGGCTCACTCCGCTGCGGTTGCGCCTGTTGACCGGGGCGAACTGCCCTGCCGTCCGGCCCAGCCGAATCCGGCCAGCGTGTCCGGTAGCCATGGCTCCTGCTGCCCCGCCACCCGGCGGCCTCAGCATGAGCGGCCTGTATTTGCGGCCCGCCCATCCGGAGCGGGTCCGTCTGGCATCCGATTGACCCGGAACACGTGGTTACACAGGCAGCAGAACACTCTGCAGGGAGAGAACCAAAACCATGACCGAGATTATCACTCTGGAAGCCCAACCCCGGACGATCACCGGCAAGAAGGTCAAACAATTGCGCGCGATGGACTGGATTCCCGCGGTGATCTACGGGCAGAAGCTGGAGCAGGCCGTCAACATCCAGGTGCCCGTCGATAACCTGCGCACCGTGCTCCGCCGGGCTGGCGGCACCGGCCTGATCGAGATCACCGTTGGTGCGGATAAGCACACCGTGCTCGTCCGCGAAGTGCAGCGGGATGTACTGAGCAATGACATCCTGCACGTCGACTTCCATGCCGTGTCCCTGGACACCCAGATCCGCACCGAGGTGCCCTTCGTCACTGTGGGCGTGCCTGAGATGGTTCGCTCCGGTGAAGCGATCGTGGCTACGGAGAGCGTCCTGATCGAGATCGAGGCGCTACCAACCAACATTCCTGCCCATCTGGAACTGAATGTGGCGCGGCTGGCAGAAATTGGCGATTTCCTGACAGTGGCCGACCTCGAGGTCCCCGAAGGCGTGACGATCCTGATGGAGCCAACCGAAGTGCTGGTTCGTCTGGAGTACGCCACCCGTCCGGAAGAGGAAGAGCTGGAAGGCCCCGTGGAAGCTGCTGGCGAAGTGGAAGTCATCCGCCGCGGCAAGGAGGAAGAGGAGGAAGAATAGCGCTTCCCCTCTCACAGTTGTCGAAGCACTGCACAGCGGGTGGTCAAGCAGATCACCCGCTGTCTGTACCCAGCACCACGCACGATCACTCATCCGAGGCCCGGCTATCGTCCCAGAGGTCGATCTCCTCCGGTCCTTCTCCTCCGTCAGCTCCCGTGATCGCCCGCGCAAAGATCAGGAAGCCCGTGTGCCCGACCATCTGCTCATCCGGTCGAACACGTCGGGGCAACGTCTTGTACTGGCGCAGGAGCAATTCCTCCACTTCCACCAGAAACCACAGCCGGCTGTGCAGGGCCTGATTCAGCTCCACAACCTGGTTCAGCGTCGGGACGATACAGCCCAGGAAACCGCCCCCCCGCAATGCCGCGTGAGCCTGTGCCAGGTACATCCAGGGATCATGGACATCCAGAAAGACTGCATGCACCCCCTGCTGGTCGAACCCCTCGGCGATATCGCGCTCGATCAGGGTGACCCGATCCAGCAGACCCAGCCTTTCCAGGTTCTGGCGGGCCAGGTTCTGCATCCGGGCACGCCGTTCGTAGCTATAGACCCGCCCTGTTGGCCCGACCATGATCGCCAGTGCGGTGGTCAGCCCGCCGCTGCCAGTGCCCGCCTCAATTACCTGCACGCCGGGGCGAATCCCCAGCTTGAGCAGGATGTATCCCAGGTCCTTGGGGAAGATGATCTGCGTCTCGCGGCGCATATAGCGGATCAGGTCGTCGATATTCGGCGCCAGCATCCAGATATCCTGGTCAAGGTGTGTCTTTAACCGGCTGCCAAAGGGCAGCCCGATCACGGAATCAAAGTCGATGAATCCGTAATGTGTCTGCAACCGCCCCCCCGGTGTCAGCAAGCGCAGGAATGTCTTGCGATCTTTGCTCACAAACAGCACCACATCGCCGTAAGCGACTGTCGTCCGTTCCGCGTCAATCATGCCATCCTCCTGATGGTTCACTTGTGCCCGGCGAGGCCGTGCCTGCAGAAGAACAGGACGCCAACTTAAGAATTCCTAAAATCACATCACCTGGCCCTCAGGGGCGGTTTGCAAAGGTTGCGAAGAATGCTAAACTAGACCCAGCAGCGGTGATGGAATTCCTCAACGTCGCCACAGGAAGGGAGACATCGGGGATGAAGCATATTCTGGTGGTAGACGATGAGATCGGCGCTCTAACTCTGATCGGTATTATGCTTGAGCGTGGCGGTTTCAACGTCATTAAGGCCAAAGATGCCAATGCCGCACTGGCTGAACTGGAAAAGACAACGCCCGATTTGATTATTCTTGATGTGATGATGCCCGGCATGGATGGCATTGAGCTTTGCCGTGTTATCCGCAACCGTGCCGCCACCCGGTCTACCCCTGTGCTCATCCTCTCTGCACGTGGCGACGCTGAGAGCGTCATGCGTGGCATGGATGCTGGCGCCAATGACTACCTGCCCAAGCCCATTCTGCACCATGACTTGGTGGACAAGGTCCGCAAGATGCTGGACATGAATATCGTCACCGAATAAATACTTTTTGACCGCCAGATAAAAGTCCGGTCCCCAGGGGGGCCGGCTTTTTGTTGTCCTCCAGCAACAGCTTCACCCCGTCCCGTAGAGCTGGCGATAGACATGATAGTGCTCGTAGAGCCGGCGCACATATGTCCGTGTACCCTCGAAGCCGATGCCCTCAATGAACACATCCGGATCGCTGCCGGTAGCCTCCAGCCATGATGCAGCATTCCCTGGCCCGGCATTGTATGCCGCCAGCCCGACCGGGATATTGAAGCCGAAGCGACTTAACTGCTCCCACAGGTAGTACGCGCCAAAGGCGATACTGGCATAAGGCCGGAAGAGATCGCTGTGATCATAGTCCGGCCAGTTCAGCCGGGTTGCGATGTAATCGCCCGTGCTTGGAATCACCTGGGTCAGGCCCTTTTCACCAGCGGCAGCGGTAGCGTAGCGGTCAAAGAGGCTTTCCTGCCGGATCAGGGCGAACAGCAACAATGGGTCAAAGCCATACCGCTGCGCCTCCGGGATCACCAGGTCGCTATAGAAGATCGGGTAGCGCATCCGGGCCAGGTAAGCCGGCGCAGCCAGTGTGGGGACATTGGCTTTCTTGAGGATATTCGCTACGCCAGTGATCGAATGCGGATAAGCGCCAATGCCGCGCAGCCAGATTGCCAGCTGGTAACTGGCCAGCGGATCATCCTTGTATTCGTCCAGCAGGCTGTAGAACTCCTCGCTGGCTTCGGTGACCGCCAGCACCGCCCATAGTTCCCGCCCGGCGATCAGGCGTGGATCAGCGGCCAGACGTTCGGAAAGCGGCCACAACGCCTCGGTCTGGGCGATGTCAAACGTGGCCCGCAACCAGTCTTCCGCCTGGCCAAGCTCCACCTGGTTTTCAAACTCGAAGCGGTAGCTGGCCGGTGGCTCAAAAACCCCACGCCCGGCCAGCAGGTCCTCAGCGCGGATGCTGAAGTATCCGCCCGGATCAGCTGCTGCCGCCGCCCGGAAGGCGCTTTCCGCCTGGGTGGGATTGCCATTCTGCCGGGCCAGGCGTCCCAGCCACAGGTAAGCCGCCGCAACATCCTGGCCGTTGCCCGTCGCCCCCAGCATGGCCAGCACCCGTTCCGCTGTAGCCAGGTCATTCTGCTTGAGCGCGATGGTGGCTGCCCGCAGCAGACCGTTCATCGCCCACTGATTGCCAGGATAGTTCTTCCCGAGTCGCTCAAATGTCGTCAGCGCCTCTGCCGTCTGACCCTGCGTGTCGTACAGGTACCCGATGCGCCAGAGCGCTTCCGCCGCTTCCGGGAGCTGCGGGTAAGTCTCCGCCAGGTAGCGGTAGCGCTCGATCGCGCCCGCTGTATCGCCAGCTACAAAGCGCGTCCGGCCCTGCTCCAGCAGAGCAACGCCGAACTCCGGACTGGTCGGCGCCAGGTCGATCACAGTCTGGAAGGCCGTCCAGGCCGCACCAAAGTTGCCCACCTCCCGGTAGGCGCGTCCCAGCGTCAGGTGCACAGCAGGGGGAATCTCGCTCAGGGGCGTCTGGCTGGTGTACTGGTGCAGCGCTGTGATCGCGCCGTTGTAGTCCCCGGCGGCAAAGCTGATTCGCCCCCATAGCGCCGGGTCAACTGTCTGCCCGGCTTCCTGCATGGCCTGCAATGCCTGGTAGGCGTACGGCGTATCCGGGTAGTCTGCCACCACCTGGCGATAGCGGGCGAAGGCCCCGGCCTGATCACCGCCAAGCGCCAGCGCCTGCCCTGCCAGGAACAGAATCTCGGCGCGGTAACCGGGGTTACGGGCCACGCCCAGGATGGCATCATAGTGGGTCACCGCTGCTGCCGTCTGGCCGGCATTGGCGTAAATCTGAGCCACCTTCTCCCGCAGCGCCAGCAACGGAACCAGCGCCCGCCCGGCCTGTACCGCTTGCTCGTACTGAGCCAGAGCTTCCGCCGTCTGTCCCTGCGCCAGCAGAATATCGCCCAGGCGCTCATAGACATAGCTGTCGATGATGCCGGGGCGCAGCGCCCGGTACTGTTGAAAGTCGGCGGCAGCAGCCTGCCATTGCCCTAGCCCCATCAGGGCGTCAGCGCGCAGGAAGTACGCCCAGGGTATGCGCGCATCCGTCGGATAGCGCTCAAGGAACAGGGTTAGCGCGTTGACTGCGGCGTTGAATTGCCCGGCTCGCAGCGCCGCCTCGCCCTGTCCATAGGCTGCAGCAGCCAGCAGGTTGGCTTCAGCCGCCGGCTGATCGAGTACAGTCTGGTAAGTGACAATGGCCTGCTCATACTGCCCATTGCGCAGCTGGGTCTCCGCGATGCGCAGCGTCACATCCGGCGTGTTTGTCGGGGTCGGGATCGGTGTTGGTGGGAGGGTTGGGGTCGCGGTTGGAAGCGGCTCTACCGGCGTGGCAGTGATGTAGATCGGCTGCGGTGCCGGGGCGATCAGGTCGCAGCCAGCTAGCAAGACACCGGTCAATAGGAGCAGCAGGCCCATTGTGAGGAAAGCAGGTCGGCTCATGCGCGGGATTATGGCGGGGCAAGCGCGGTCTGTCAACCGCTCAACCGCTGAGGATGGGTTGGAACGGTCGTGATTGGAGCGACAAAACGGAAAGCAAGGGGCCGGAGGCAAGAGCCAAGGGAGGGGCAAAAGCCAAGAGATGACAGGCCAGACGAACGGGACGCGCCAGGTTAAGCGGCAAAGCAAGCCGCCCACAAAATGAAAAAGCCCTCCCACCGGGAAGGCTTTTGCAGGCTGGGGGACCTGGACTCGAACCAAGACTAACTGGGCCAGAACCAGTCGTTCTGCCGATTAAACTATCCCCCATCAACATTGCTTATTCTAGCAAGCCCGGCCTGAATGTCAAGGCTGCAAAAAGCGGCCCGGCAATGTATGATCGCTATGGCAAATCAGCTACACTTATGGGCAGACCTGCACCCGCCATCCAAGGTGATGACTATGACTACGCCTGAGAACGAACGCGACAGTAACCCTCCTTTGCCCCCCGCGGAAATTCCTGCGCCGGGCGCGACCAACTTCATCCACGAGATCATCGAAGCCGATCTACGCGCTGGCAAGAATGGCGGACGTGTCCACACCCGCTTTCCACCGGAGCCAAACGGCTACCTGCACATCGGTCACGCCAAGTCGATCTGCCTGAACTATGGCATCGCCAAGAAGTACAATGGCAAGTTCAACCTGCGCTTCGATGACACCAACCCGACCAAAGAGGATCAGGAATACATCGACTCGATCATCGAAGATGTGCGCTGGCTAGGCGCGGACTGGGAAGACCGGCTCTTCTATGCTTCTGACTATTTTGAACAGCTTTACGAATTTGCCATTAAGCTGATCAAGAAGGGCAAGGCCTACGTTGACCATCTCAGCGCCGACGAGATCCGCGAATATCGCGGTACGCTGACCGAACCCGGACGGGAAAGCCCCTATCGCAACCGCTCGGTGGAGGAAAACCTGGCTCTTTTTGAGCAGATGCGTCGCGGTGACTTTCCGGATGGTACGTGTGTGTTGCGGGCCAAGATCGATATGGCCTCGCCTAACCTCAATATGCGCGACCCGGTGCTTTATCGCATCCTTCACGCTGAGCACCACCGCACCGGCAACACCTGGTGCATCTACCCGATGTACGACTTCGCCCACGGTCAGTCGGACTCGATCGAGGGGATCACACATTCCATCTGCACGCTGGAATTTGAGGATCACCGTCCCCTCTACGACTGGTTCCTGGATGAGCTGGAGATCTATCATCCGCAGCAGATCGAATTTGCCCGCCTGAACCTGACCAACACGGTGCTCAGCAAGCGCAAGTTACTGCGCCTGGTCCGCGATGGTCACGTCCGCGGCTGGGATGATCCGCGTATGCCGACCATCTCCGGCTTGCGCCGGCGCGGCTACACGCCGGAAGCCATCCGCGACTTCTGCGAGCGCATCGGTGTTTCCAAGAGCAACAGCATCGTGGATATCGCTCTGCTGGAGCACTGCCTGCGCCAGGACCTTAACCTGCGCGTGCCGCGGGTGATGGCGGTGCTGCGCCCCCTCCGCGTGGTCATTGAGAATTACCCGGAGGGTCAGGTCGAGTACATGGAGGCTATCAACAACCCGGAAGACCCGGCCATGGGGACCCGCCTGGTGCCGTTCTCCCGCGTGCTGTACATCGAACAGGACGACTTTATGGAAGACCCGCCCGCCAAGTTCTACCGCCTGGCGCCAGGGCGGGAAGTTCGCCTGCGCTATGCCTACTTCATCAAGTGCGTGGATGTGGTCAAGGATGCCCAAGGACAGGTCGTGGAACTGCGCTGCACCTACGATCCGGCAACACGCGGCGGCGATGCGCCGGATGGCCGCAAGGTCAAGGCGACGTTGCACTGGGTTTCCGCTGCCCATGCCATCCAGGCGGAAGCCCGGCTGTACGATCACCTGTTTCTCAAGGCCAACCCGGATGACGTGGAAGAAGGCCAGGATTTCACGGCCAACCTCAACCCCAATTCGCTGGAAATCGTGCCGACCTGCTGGGTAGAGCCAAGCGTTGCCGGCGCCGCGCCCGGCACCCGTTACCAGTTTGAGCGCATAGCCTATTTCTGCGTCGACCCCGATTCGACGCCGGAAAAGCTGGTCTTCAACCGGACGGTTTCCCTGCGCGACAAGTGGGCCAAGATCGCTGCCAAAGGCGAGTAGCCGCCGGCCTGTAAACGCCAAACACCCCTTCACCGTTATACAGGGTGGAGGGGTGTTTGGTTATCCTCAACAGGCAGGCGCGCGGCGCTAACCCTCAACCGGTGTATCGACCAGCAGCGCTTGCGCCGCGGCGATCCGGGCCAGTGTCGTCTCCCGGCCCAGGATGGCCATTGTCTCAAACAGTGGCGGCGCCACCGCCTGGGCGGTCACCGCCACACGCAGGACGCCGAACAGCTGGCGTGGCTTGAGCGCCAATGTCCCGGCCAGGGCGCGCAGCGCCGCTTCGATGGCCGCGGTCTCAAAGACCGGCAGGCCGGCCAGCACACCATAAGCCGCTTCCAGGGCTGTCCGTGTGCTTGCAGCGTCCATCTGCTCCTGAATCAGATCTTCCGCCGTGGGCGTCACCGTTTCCGCAAAGAAGAAGCCAGCCTTCTCTACCACGTCATTGAGCGAGTGCAGACGCGGCTGGATCAGCGGGATCGCCTGCCGCAGCACCTCATCGCGCACGGTATACCCCGCCGCCTCCAGGCGCTCACGCAGCAACGGCATCAGATCTTCCACCGTTTTCTGCCGGATGTATACCCCGTTGAGCCAGTCAAGCTTCTCCAGCGGGAACTTGCTACCCGCCGGGTTAACCCGTGACAGGTCAAAGCGCGCGATTGTCTCTTCCACGCTGAAAACTTCGCGATCCTCGCCAAAGCTCCAGCCAATATTGGTCAGGAAGTTTACCAGTGCCTCCGGTAGATAGCCCGCCTCACGGAATTCGTGCAGGAGCACGGGCACCCGCCGCCCATCCGGCAGCCGCCCCGCCGAGCGTTTGCTGAGCTTCCCCCGCCCGCTGGGATTCAGGATCACGGGCAGGTGGGCGATACGCGGCATCTCCCAGCCAAAAGCCTCGTAGAGCTGACGGTGAACGGGCGCGGTGGGGATCCATTCCTCGGCGCGCATGATGTGCGTGATGGCCATGAAGTGATCGTCGACCACGTTCGCCAGGTGATAGGTGGGGAAGCCATCCGACTTCAGCAGCACCAGGTCGGTCAGTGTAGCATTGTCCACCACGATATTGCCGCGAATCTCGTCGAATACGGTGGTTGTGCCTTCCAGCGGCATCTTGAAGCGAATGACAAAGGGATCACCCTGCGCTTCATGGGTTGCCCGTTCCTCCGGCGTCAAGTAGCGGCAATGACGGTCATAGCCGGAGGGATTCGACTTCCGGATCGCGTTCAGGCGTTCAGCCGTGCAGTAGCAGCGGTACGCCTTATCGTTCGCCACAAGCCAGTTAGCCCACTCACGGTAGAGTTCAGTGCGCTGGGACTGGAAGTACGGGCCGTAAGCGCCGCCCACTTCCGGGCCTTCGTCCCAGTTCAGGCCCAGCCAGCGCAGACCCTCGATGATCTGCTCCAGCGAGCCGGCTTTGTAGCGACTGCGATCAGTATCTTCAATCCGCAGGATAAAGCTGCCCCCGTGATGGCGGGCGAACAGCCAGTTGAACAGCGCCGTCCGCGCCCCACCGATGTGCAATGGGCCGGTGGGGCTGGGCGCAAAACGGACACGAACTGGACGATCCACGATGGCGCTCCTCCGATTAGGGCCAGTCCGGGCGGAAACCCGGCCCGGATTGCGCAGGGTGTTGGCAACCCGCCGGGTGGCAGGAAACACTCCGGTAACACCGTTTGCTGGAACAAGCAGAGATGATTATACCGCCGCGCAGGGTGGCTGTCAGCGGTGGGAAGGCGGGCCGCGACTGTCGATGATCGGGCCATGCTACACGCGGGTGGGGTGGGGATAGGGAGGTTAAGGTGCGAGGGCAAAGGTTCGTCATGCCGGTCGCCGGGCAGGAAAATCCTTGGTGCTGGCTGCTCGCTCAGGCGGTGAGGCTTCTGGCTGGCAGGCGTGTATTGCATTCGGTATGCTAGCGGAGCAGCTCCGACTGGCTCAGGGCAATCGCATCAAAAGTGCTGATAGGGAATAATAGGATGCCTCTAACCAGGAGGCACTATGTCAGACGAAAACCCGATCAGCTTACTCATCAGTTTTCGGGACCTGCCCGATCCACGGGTGG